>NZ_JBVJLD010000011.1:51246-113434 GCF_055584905.1 Kitasatospora sp. NPDC088742
GCGGCCGCCGTCGGGCCGGGCCAGACCGAGGCCTCGTCGGCGACCAGCCACTGCGGCACCGGCCGCCCCGCCGCGAAGGCGCCCGGGGTGAGCAGGTAGACGGTGGCCCGGTCGGTCAGGTGCGGGGCCACGCTGTTGGAGGCCGCGACCACCGCACCGGCCGGCACCAGGTCCAGCGCCGCCCGCCCGGCCGCCGGCCGGTCCTGGTCGGTCCAGAACGAGGGCGCGCTCGCCCGGGCCAGCAGCAGCGGCCCGGACCGGACGGTGGCGACGCTGACCAGGGCCGCGACCGCGAGCAGCGCGGCGGGCAGCACGGCGGCCGTGCGGGGGTGTGCCCGGAGCCGGGCCAGGCCGTCCACCAGGGCCAGGAAGACCACCGGCATCAGCACCGCCGAGTAGTGGTGCGAGGTGCCCCAGTAGACCGTGTTCCCCGAGGCGAACCGCCAGGCCAGGGTGGGCAGGGCGACCAGCAGCAGCGGGCTGCGCACCGCGAGCAGGCCGGTCGGCAGCAGCAGCATCAGCACCGTGTTCGCCTTGGTGTCCAGCCCCTCGAACAGTCCGAAGGTGCCGGAGGAGGAGCTCAGGTAGCCGTACGCGCCGCTCGGGCTGAAGGCGGGCAGCACCACCAGCAGGACCAGCGCCATGGCCAGCGGCCCGCCCACGCACAGCGCCAGCCCGGCCCGCAGGTGACGGCGGATCAGCAGCACGCCGATCGCCGCCACGGTGATCCCCATGTCCTCCTTCACCAGCAGCAGCGCCGCCCCCCACCAGGCGCAGGCCACCCACCGGCCGTCCAGCCAGGCGGTCAGCGAGAGCGCCAACAGGGGTACGGCGAAGGCGACTTCGTGGAAGTCGAAGCCGATCAGCGACTGCAGCCCCCAGGCGCCGGCGTAGGCCAGCCCGAGGGCGGGGGCGCCCCGGAGGCCCCGGCGGGCCGCGCAGCCGGTGACCACCCCGGCGGAGAGCGCGACCAGCGCGGCCTGCACCACCAGCAGCAGCTCCACCCGCGGCAGCAGCGCGTACAGCGGGCCGAGCAGCGCCAGCACCGGGTGGAAGTGGTCGCCGAGCAGCGAAAAGGCCGTCAGGCCCGGTATGCCGTCGCTGCGCAGCTCCGAGGCCGGCAGCTCGCCGGCCGCGTAGTGGCGCACCGCCTGGCCGAAGATGCCCAGGTCGTAGCCGGTGGTCTCGAAGCGGGCGTGCAGCCGCAGCGCCACGGCCGCGTACACCGCGAAGACGCCCGCCCCGACCGCCCACGGGGCGGCCGCCCGCCGTATGCGCGGTGGCGCCGGCGGGAGCGGCGCGGTGGTGCGGGCGGTGGCGGTGGCCGTCGTCATCGGGGCGTTCTCCGGCGGGCTCGGGTACGGGAAGACCCCGACGCTCACACCGCGCCGCTGAAGCCTTCCTGAAGGACCCTGAAGACCGCTTCAGGGAGCGCCGCCGATGGTGTGGATACTGATCGAATGCGCTTGCTGGTGATCGAGGACGAGGAACGGCTGGCCGAGGCCCTCCGCCGCGGTCTGACCGCGGCGGGCTACGCCGTGGACGTGGAGCACGACGGGCGGGACGGCCTCTGGGCCGCGACCGAGCGCGGGTACGCGGCGATCGTGCTCGACGTGATGCTGCCCGGCCTGAACGGCTACCGGGTCTGCGACCGGCTGCGCCGGGCCGGGGTGGAGACCCCGATCCTCATGCTCACCGCCAAGAACGGCGAGTACGACGAGGCCGAGGCGCTGGACACCGGCGCCGACGACTACCTGGCCAAGCCGTTCTCCTACGTGGTGCTGGAGGCCCGGCTGCGCGCCCTGCTCCGCCGGGGCGGCTCGGGGAGGAGCCGGACGGTGCTGCGGATCGACGACCTCTGGCTCGACCGGACGGCCCGCACCTGCGGCCGCGGCGAGGAGCGGATCGAGCTGACGGCCAAGGAGTTCGCGGTGCTGGAGTGCCTGGCGCAGCGGGTCGACGAGGTGGTCCCGAAGATCGAGGTGGTCGACCAGGTCTGGGACGCCAACTACGAGGGGGACCTCAACATCGTGGAGGTGTACGTGAGTTCGCTGCGGCGGAAGATCGACGCGCCGTTCGGGCGGGAGACCATCACCACCGTGCGCGGGGTCGGGTACAAGCTGGTCGGCCGTGCGGCTGCCTGACGCTGCGACAGCGGGGGCCCGGTGGGTGCTGGCGTGGCTCCGGGAGCACCGGAAGGTGAGCGCCGCGCTGGCCACCGGGGCGGTGGCGGGCGCCCTGGTGCTGCTGTCGGTGGCGCCCCTGGTGATCGAGGGCGACCTGCGACCGCCGGAGGGCCTGGAGGCCCTGAGGGCGGTGAACCACTACGACCTGCTGCTCGGCCCGGCCGGTCTGCCCGGGCCGCTGGCCATGGGCGCGGCGGTGGCCGCCGCCGGTTGGGTGGCCGGCCGGTGGGCCGCCCCGGCCCGCCGGTGGCGGGCGGCCCTGCTGCCCGGGATCACCGCCGCCCTGCTGACCTGGGGCGACCTGCGCTGGCTGACCTCCTACGGCGCGCAGTACCCGTTCGTGATCGAGGCACTGGTCGACCTCGGCCCCCGGGTGGCCGTGCCGCAGTTCGCCGTGGTGGTCGCCCTGGTGACCCGGTTCGCCCTGGAGCCGCTCGGCCGGGACGCACCGCTGCGGGCCCGGTCCGCGCTGCTCGCCGGCGTCGCCGCCCTGGTGCCCACCCTGGTGATCTGGTCCATGGTGAAGGGGCTGGAGGAGCGGGGCACCGCGTCGTACGACCTGTTCGACATCACCTGGATGGCCGAGGCCGGGCTGCCCACCCTCGCCCTGGCCACCGGCACCACGGCCTGGCTGACGGCGGGCCGGGCGATGCGCCCGGTGGAGGCGATCCGGCGCGGGCTGGCCGAGTTGAGCGTCCGTTCGCTGGACGGCCGGGTGCCGGTGCCGCGCAGCGGGGACGAGCTGACCAGCCTGGCCCGGACCACCAACGAGGTGCTCGACCGGCTGGCGCGGTCCGCCGAGCGGCAGCGCCGCTTCGTCGGCGACGCCTCGCACGAGCTGCGCAGCCCGATCGCCAACCTCCGTGCCTCGCTGGAGGGTTCGCTCGCCCACCCGGAGGGGGTGGACTGGCCGGTGGCGGTCCGGGAGGCGGTCGGTGACATCCAGCGGCTGCAGCGGCTCACCGACGACCTGCTGCTGCTCAACCGCCTGGACGGCGGCGCGGCGGCCGGGCCTGCGGAGGGGCCGGTGCGCGGGCCGGTGGACCTGACCGGGCTGGTGCTCGACCTGGTCGAGGAGTACCGGCACCTGCCCCGGACGGCCGGGCTGCTGCTGACCGCCGAGACCGGCGGGCGGGCCGAAGTGACCGGCAGCGCCGTCCGGTTGGAGCGGCTGCTGCGCAACCTGCTGGACAACGCCTGCCGGCACGCCGGCGGCGCCGTCACCGTTCGGGTGGTGGTGGAGGAGCACGGCGCGGTCCGGCTGGAGGTGCGGGACGACGGCCCGGGCATCCCTGAGGCCGACCGGGAGCGGGTCTTCGAGCGGTTCACCCGGCTCGACGACGCCCGCACCCGCTCGGCCGGTGGCTCGGGCCTCGGCCTGGCCATCGCCCGGGAGATCGCCACCGGCCACGGCGGCAGCCTCGCGGTGGCCCCGGGTGCGGGCGGCGCCGTGCTCACCGCCCGCTTCCCGCAAGCGGGTTGAGAGCTCAGCCGAGCCCGGGGATCCGGCCGTTGCGGAACAGGTCGACGAAGATCTGGTGGTCCAGCCGGGCCCGGTCCCCGTAGGCGTGGGCGAAGTCCACCAGCATGTCGGCGAACTCCCCGCCCCGGCCGCCGATCGCGGCGTCGATGGCGTGCTCGGTGGAGAACGGCACCAGCCCGTGGCCGCTGGAGGAGACGTCGGCCGCCGCGTGCATCCCGGCGGTGGCCCGGCCCAGGTGGGTCACCACGTCCCGCAGGTCGGCCGGCTCGGTCAGGTCGCTCCAGTCCAGGTCCGAGGAGTACGGGGAGACCTCGGCGACCAGCATGCCCTCGCCCCGGAAGGTGGTCCAGCCCAGCCAGGGGTCGCTGTGCGCCTGCAGCGCGCGCTGCGAGATGACGGTGCGGTGGCCCTCGTGGGCGAAGAACTCGCGGATCGCCGGGTCCGTCACGTGGTGCGAGACGGCCGGGGTCTGACCCTGCTTCAGGTAGATGACGACGTCGTTCTCCAGCGCGTCGGTGTGGCCCTCCAGCAGCACGTTGTAGGAGGGCAGCCCGGCGCTGCCGATGCCGATGCCCCGGCGGCCCACCACGTCCTTCACCCGCAGCGCGTCCGGCCGGGTGCGGGTGGCCGGCGGCAGGGTGGCCAGGTACTGCTCGAAGGCGGTCAGCACTGCGGCCCGGGTCTCCTGGTCCAGTGGGATGGTGCCGCCGCCGGAGCGGAACCGGCGCTCGTACCCCTCGATCACGGTGTCCTGCTCCAGCAGCGCCACCCTGGTCTGCAGCCGGGCCCGGCGCAGGGTCTCCAGCAGCGGGCCCTCGGCGGTGTCCAGGGTGTACGCCTCGGCCTGGTCGCCGGCGGCCAGCGCGCCGATCCGCGCCCGGTAGGCGTCGGCGAAGGCGCGCACCAGCTCGGAGATGGTGCGGTCGGAGAGCGCCTTGGCGTAGCCGAGCAGGGCCAGGCTGGCGGCGAGGCGCTGGACGTCCCAGGTGAAGGCGCCGACGTAGGCCTCGTCGAAGTCGTTGACGTTGAAGACCAGCCGGCCCTCGGAGTTGAGGTAGGTGCCGAAGTTCTCCGCGTGCAGGTCGCCGTGGATCCAGACCCGGCTGGTCCGGGCGTCCAGGTACGGCGCGCCGTAGGCCTCGAACGGAGCCGTCGTCAGATCGGCGTAGTACAGCCCGGCGGTGCCCCGGTAGAAGGCGAAGGCGGAGGCGGCCATCTTGCGGAACTTCACCCGGAACGCGGCCGGGTCCTCGGCCAGCAGCCGGCCGAAGGCGGTGTCGAACACCCGCAGGATGGTCTCGGCCCGCTCGGGCTCGCGCTGGGCGGCGTTCTGCTGCTGCGGCATGCTGGGGCGTCCTCTGTGGTGCGTCGTCGGGTCCTGCTCGGGATGACGCCACAGTATGCGGACGGGTTCCCGCACGTCGGCCCCCGGTGGGTGACCGGGGGCCGACGCCGGGGTGAACGGAGCTCCGCGGGGGCGCTCAGGCCGCGGCGAGCACCGGGGTCTCGGCGGCCAGCGCCCGCCGCAGCAGCGCCGTGCGGCCCTGCGGGCCGTCAGCGCCGAGCACGGCGGCCAGGATCGCGATCCGGGCCTGCCCGGCCCGCAGCGTGCCGGTCGGCACCGCGCCGGCGGCGACCAGGTCCACCGCGCCGCCGTGGGTGTAGATCTCGGCCACCGGGCCGGACTCCACCCGGGTGGTGAGCGCCACCAGGACGCCCGCGGCGGTGGCCTCGGCGACCGCCTCGACGAACTCGGGGGTGGCGTTGCCCGCGCCGGTGGCGACCAGCACCACGCCCTGCGCGCCGGCCGCCAGCGCGGCCCGGAACAGCACCGGGTCGGCGTCCGAGTGGTGCATCACCAGGTCGACCCGGGGCGAGGTCTCCGGCAGCTCCGGCACCGCCAGCGGGGCGGGGCGCCGGGGCTGGCGGAGGATCACCGCGCTGCCGAAGCCGACGTCCCCGATCCGGTGGCCGGAGGGGTCGGCGAACGCGTCCGCCGCCAGGGTCCGCACCTTCACGGTGCCGCGGGCCGCGTGCACCCGGCCGTCGAAGACCACCAGCACGCCCAGGCCCCGCGCGGTGGCGGCGGTCAGCAGGGCGTCGTGCAGGTTCGCCGGCCCGTCGCCGTCGGCGGTGCCCATCGGCAGCTGCGCGCCGGTGAACACCACCGGGCGCGGGTCGTCGTGGTGCAGGTCGAGCAGGAAGGCCGACTCCTCCAGGGTGTCGGTGCCGTGGGTCACCACGATGCCGTCCACGCCCGGGTCGGCCAGCACCTCGTGCACGGTGCGCAGCAGCGTCAGCTGGTGACGGGTGGTCAGCCGAGGGCTGTTCACGCTGAACAGGTCGATGACCTCGATCTCCACGCCCTCCGGCACGGGGGCGGTCTCCATGACCTCCTCGCCGTGCGCGTCCGCCGCGTACCCCGATCCCTGCCAGCGGCTGGCGATGGTGCCACCGGTGCTGATCACGACGATCCGTGCCATGGCTGCCTCCTGGGCTGGGCTCGGCCGAAAGGGAATCGGCTGGAAAGGAGAGCAGCCCGGTCCCTGGCTGTTCGCCTGGGCCGGGCTGCCGTGTCGGTCTCCGCTGTGGCGGAACGCTCCTGGCAAGAATAAGCGAATCATCGCGCAATACGATCGCCAATTCTTGCCCGACCTGACGCGGACCGGGGCATAGGATTGCGCCATGGACCGCATCGACCGTGACATCTTGCGCGAGCTCCAGCGCGACGGCCGCCTCAGCAACCAGGAGCTGGCCCAGCGGGTCGGGCTCACCCCCTCGCCCTGCCTGCGCCGGGTCCGCCAGCTGGAGGAGGACGGCGTGATCGAGGGCTACCGCGCCGTGGTCAGCCCGGAGGCGGTGGGCCGGGGCTTCGAGGTGCTGGTCTCGGTCGAGGTCCGCCGCGAACGCGAGGCCGTCGAGGCCTTCGAGGCCGCCCTCCAGGACATCCCCGACGTGATCGAGGCCTACCGCCTCTTCGGCAGCCCCGGCTGCCTGCTGCGCATCGCCGTCGCCGACCTCAAGTCCTACGAACGCCTCTGGATCGAGAAGCTCACCACCCTCGCCGGCGTCACCGAGGTCAACTCCCAGATCATCATGAAACGCATCAAGGCCCCGGCCGGCCTGCCGGTCTCCGGCTGACCGCCCGGGGCCTCAAGAGCCCTGCTGCTAAAGGGCGTTGCTCCAGGCGGAGGGGCCGAGGAGGGTCTTGACCTCGGAGGCGAAGGCTCCGTTGTCGGGGTTGACCAGGAAGCCGAGCTCGAAGAGGACGTTCTTCTCGCGGGAGGTGGTGAGGAGGCGGACCGGGACGTCGCCGGGGTGGGAGCGCAGGGCGCTCTTGAACTCGGAGACCATCTCGGGGTTGACCCGGTTGGACGGGACGGTGATCAGGATCGGCGGCTTGCCGCCGTGTTCGGCGGAGGAGACGTCCAGGGTGGTGATCTCCTGGCCGAAGACGCTGAGTGCGCCGTCGCGTTCGTTGAGCCGGCCGCGGATCGAGATCACGTTGTCCTCGACCATCTGCTCCGACATCAGGTTGTAGGAGGCCGGGAAGAACAGCACCTCGACCGAGCCGTCGCGGTCGGCCAGGGTGATGATCGCCCAGGCGTTGCCGGCCTTGTTGATCCGGCGGTCGACGGCGGTGATCAGGCCGGCCAGGCGGACCTCGCCCTCGGTGCGGCCGGAGCCGAGGAGTTCGGCGATCGAGACGTCGCGGTTGCGGGCCAGGATGTGCTCGGCGCCGTCCAGCGGGTGGCTGGAGACGTACAGGCCGAGCATCTCCCGCTCCAGGGAGAGGAGTTGCTTGCGCGGCCACTCCTTCTCGGTGAGCTCGAAGTCCAGCCCGATGGTCGGGATGTCCTCGCCGTTGTCCATCGCGCCGAACAGGTCGTCCTGGCCGATCGCCTGCTGCTTCTTGACGCCGGTGACGGCGTCGATCGCGTTCTCGTGCACCGAGTTGAGCGAGAGTCGGGAGTGGCCGAGCGAGTCGAAGCCGCCGGCCTTGATCAGGGAGTCGACGGTGCGCTTGTTGCACACCACCAGCTCGACCTTGTCCAGGAAGTCCGCGAAGGAGGCGTACTTCCCCTTCTCCTTGCGGGTGTTGACCAGCGACTCGATGACCGGGACGCCGACGTTGCGGACGGCCTTGAGGCCGAAGCGGACGTCGGTGCCGACGGCGGTGAAGTCGACCACCGACTCGTTGACGTCGGGGGAGAGGATCTTGATGCCCATCGCCCGGCACTCGGCCAGGTAGACGGCCATCTTGTCCTTGTCGTCCGCGACCGAGGTGAGCAGGGCGGCCATGTACTCGGCGGGGTAGTTCGCCTTGAGGTAGGCCGTCTGGTAGGAGACCAGGCCGTACGCGGCGGAGTGCGATTTGTTGAACGCGTAGCCGGCGAACGGGACCAGCACGTCCCAGACCGCCTGGATCGCCGCGTCCGAGTAGCCGCGCTCCTTGCAGCCCGCGTGGAAGGGGACGAACTCCTTCTCCAGGACCTCCTTCTTCTTCTTGCCCATCGCGCGGCGGAGCAGGTCGGCCTGTCCGAGGCTGTAGCCGGCCAGCACCTGGGCGGCTCGCTGCACCTGCTCCTGATAGACGATCAGGCCGTAGGTGGGGCCGAGGACCTCCTTGAGCGGCTCCTCCAGCTCGGGGTGGATCGGCAGGATCTCCTGCTGCCCGTTCTTGCGGAGCGCGTAGTTGGTGTGCGAGTTCATGCCCATCGGGCCGGGCCGGTACAGCGCCGAGACGGCGGAGATGTCGGCGAACTCGGTGGGCTTCATCAGCCGCAGCAGGGCGCGCATGGGGCCACCGTCGAGCTGGAAGACGCCGAGCGTGTCGCCCCGGGCCAGCATCTGGTAGGTGGTCGGGTCGTCGATCGGGATCTTCTCGATGTCGACGTCCGTGCCCCGGTTGGACTTGATGATCTTGAGGCAGTGGTCGATGATGCCCAGGTTCCGCAGACCCAGGAAGTCCATCTTGATCAGGCCCATGGCTTCGCACGACGGGTAGTCGAAGCCGGTGATGATCACGCCGTCCTTGTCCCGCTTGTGCAGCGGGATCAGTTCCAGCAGCGGCGTGGAGGAGAGGATGACCGCCGCGGCGTGCACGCCGGTGCCGCGGATCAGGCCCTCGATGCCCAGGCCGGTGTCGATGATCTTCTTCACGTCCGGCTCGTTGCCGTACATGTTCCGGATCTCGGTGCCCTCGTTGTAGCGAGGGTGCTTCTCGTTGAACAGGTCGGCGAGCGGGACGCCCTTGCCCATCACGTCCGGCGGCATCGCCTTGGTGATCCGGTCGCCCATCGCGAACGGGTAGCCCAGGATGCGGTTGGCGTCCTTCACGGCCGCCTTGGCCTTGATGGTGCCGAAGGTGTTCACCTGGGCGGTGTACGCCTCGCCGTACTTGTCGGTGACGTAGCGCACCATCTGGTCGCGCTGGCGGTCGTCGAAGTCGATGTCGACGTCCGGGGGGTTGATGCGCTCGGGGTTCAGGAACCGCTCGAAGAGCAGGTCGTGCTCCAGCGGGTCGAGCTGGGTGATGCCGGTGAGGTACGACACCATCGAGCCGGCCGCCGACCCACGGCCGGGGCCGACCGAGATCCCGTTGTCCCGCCCGTACTGGCAGATGTCGGCGACCACGAGGAAGTACGCGTCGAAGCCCATCGGGGAGATGACGCCCATCTCCAGCTCGATCCGGTCCAGCACCTCCTGGCTGGGGTTGTCCCCGTACCGGCGCTGCACGCCCTCGGCGATCTTCTTGCGCAGGTACGAGGCCTGCGTCTCGCCCTCGGGCACGTCGAACTGCGGCATCCGGTCGACGTAGGTGAAGACCTCGTCGTACGGCTCGATCCGGGAGGCGATCTCCAGGGTGTTCCGGCAGGCCTCGGGGAGGTCGCGGAACAGCTCCTGCATCTCCTCGGGGGTCTTGATGTAGTAGCCGGAGCCGTTGAACTTGAAGCGGTTCGGGTCGTCCTTGTTCTTGCCCACGCCGACGCAGAGCAGGCTGTCGTGGGCGTCGGCCTGATCGGCCGTCACGTAGTGCGAGTCGTTGGTGGCCAGCAGCGGGATGTCCAGTTGCTTGGCCAGGCGGAGCAGGCCGTCCCGGACGTCGCGCTCGATGGACAGGTCGTGGTCCATCAGCTCCAGGAAGTAGTTCTCCCGGCCGAAGATCTGCTGGTAGGCGTCGGCGGCCTTGACGGCCTCCTCGTACTGGCCGAGCCGGAGCCTGGTCTGCACCTCGCCGGAGGGGCAGCCGGTGGTGGCGATGATCCCGGCGGCGTTCGCGGCGATCAGCTCGCGGTCCATCCGGGGCTTCATGTAGTAGCCCTCCATCGACGCGAGCGAGGAGAGCTTGAAGAGGTTGCGCAGGCCGGTGGCGTTCTGCGCCCACATGGTCATGTGGGTGTACCGGCCACCACCGGAGACGTCCTTGCCGCCCTCGCCGTCCGCGCTCACCTCGCGCTTGCCGCCCGGGGCCCAGAAGACCGGCTTCTTCTCGAAGCGGGAGCCGGGGGCGACGTAGGCCTCGATGCCGATGATCGGGGTGACGCCGTCGAACTTCTTCGAGGTCTGGAAGAACTCGTACGCGCCGAACATGTTCCCGTGGTCGCTCATCGCGATCGCGGGCATGCCTTGCTTGGCCACCTCACCGAACAGCTTCCCGTTCTTCGCAGCTCCGTCGAGCATCGAGTACTCGGTGTGGACATGCAGGTGAACAAAGCTGTCGGCCACGGTGGGACGGCTCCTCAGGCTAGACGGAAGACCCCACCCTAGCGCGGTCCGCAGACGGTCGCGGTCACCGTCACGGAGCGTCTTCGACCCCTCCACGGAGGTCCTCGGGGAGGGCCTCGCGGACCGCCGCGGTGAAGGCCGCGACGGCCGGATGGCGGCCCGCGCCGGCCCGGAAGGCGGTCCTGGTGCGGCGGGCCATCGGCAGCCTGGTGAGGTGCACGCCGGGGGGTGCGGGGGAGGCGCCGAGGTGCGGGACGAGGGCCACCCCCTGGCCCACCGCGACCAGCGCGAGCACCGTCGCGAAGTCGTCGATCTGATGGGCGATCAGCGGGGTGAAGCCGGAGGCCTGGCAGGCCCGGACCACCATGGTGTGGCAGAGCGTGCCGTGCGGCGAGACGATCCACCGGCCGTCCCGGTGGTCCGCGATCGCTCCCGGCGCGGGCGCGGCCAGGTACATCGGCTCGGTGAACAGCGGCTCCGCCGCCAGCCCCGGCTCCGGGTCGGCCGGCACGAAGTCGTACTCGTGCACCAGCGCCACGTCCAGCTCCCCGGCCCGCAGCATCGCCGAGACCAGCGCCGGGTCCACCTCCGTCACCATCGGGACCAGCCCGGGGTGCTCGCGCGCCAGCGCGGCCAGCGCGCCGGGGACGATCGCCCGGGCCGCCGACGGATAGGTGCCGATCCGCAGCGGGCCCGCCAACCCCCGTCTGGCGTCGGCCAGTTCGGCCGAGGCCTGCTCCAGCCGCTCCAGCACCGCCTCGGCGTGCCGGACCAGGTTCAGCCCGGCCGGGGTGAGCGCCACCCGGCGGCCGGTGCGCTCCAGCAGCGGCACGCCCGCCTCCCGCTCCAGCGCCGAGAGCTGCTGGGAGACCGCCGAGGCGCTGAAGGCCAGCGATTCGGCGACGGCGGCGATGGTGCCGCGGTGGGCGAGTTCACGGAGCAGCCGGAGGCGGCGGACGTCGAGCACAAGCTGAGCTTACGCAAAGCCTCGGAAATCAGAACTGGACCTGATGGTACGTCGGGGGAGAGGCTCGACGGCATGGAACTCCACGGCATCCACGTCCCCCTGGTCACCCCCTTCGAGGCCGACGGCACCCTCGCCTTGGACGCCCTCGACCGGCTGGCCCGGGAGGCGCTCGCCGAGGGCGCGGCCGGGCTGGTCGCGCTCGGCACCACCGCCGAGGTGGCCACCCTGGACGAGGACGAGAAGCTGGCCGTGGTCGAGGTCTGCGCCAAGGCCGCCCGTGACCACGGCGCCGTGCTCACCGTCGGCACCGGCGGCAACGACACCCGCCGCACGGTCGCCGCGCTCGGCGAGCTGGCCGGGGTGGCCGACGCCGCGCTGGTCACCGTCCCGGCCTTCACCCGGCCCGGCGCGGCGGGCGCCCTGGCGCACTTCGAGGCGCTGGCGGCGGGCAGCCCGGTGCCGCTGATCGTCTATCACATCCCCTACCGCACCGGGCAGGCGCTGGACGCGGACGCGCTGCGCCGGATCGGCGCGCTGGAGGGCGTGGCCGGGGTGAAGTACGCCGCGGGCGGCATCGACGGCGAGACCGTCGCGCTGCTCGGCGACCTGCCGCCCGGCTTCGCGGTGCTGGCCGGGGACGACCCGTTCCTGCTGCCGCTGCTCGCGCTCGGCGCCACCGGCGGCATCCTGGCCTCGGCCCACCTGGCCACCGGCTCCTTCGCGGAGTTCACCGGCACCCGGGAGCGCGCGCTCGGCCTGCGGCTGGCCCGGCTCTCGGCGGCCTGCTTCGCCGAGCCCAACCCGACCGTGATCAAGGGCGTGCTGCACGCCCAGGGCCGCATCCCGACCCCGGACGTCCGGCTCCCGCTGCTCCCGGCCGGGCCGGAGTCGGTGGCCGCCGCGCTGGCCGCCCTGGCGGCGGTCACGGCCTGACGGGCTCCGACGGCGACCGGCGGCCTGACGAGGTATGAGCTGACCCGGTATCGGGTTTTCGGCCGGACGGATTCTTCCAGCCCCGCGGTCCGGCCACCGGCGAATCCGGGGCGGCCGGACACTGCGGCCGCCGGTTTTCCGCTCCGGCGCCCCGGCTGCCCGCCCACCCAGTGGAACACCGTCCCACCGCACCCGTCCGACCAGGCATGATGGGCGGAGTGTGCGGACTTCTGATCGAGCACAACACAGGAGGAGTATCCCGATGAGGATCGGCATCGTTGGCGCCACCGGCCAGGTCGGTGGAGTGGTTCGCGGCATTCTGGCGGAGCGGAAGTTCCCGGTGACGGAGCTGCGGCTGTTCGCCTCGGCCCGTTCGGCCGGCAAGACGCTGCCGTGGCAGGACGGCGAGGTCACCGTCGAGGACGCCGAGACCGCCGACTACTCCGGCCTGGACATCGTGATCTTCTCGGCCGGTGGCTCCACCGCCAAGGCGCTGGCCCCCAAGGTCGCCGCGGCCGGCGCCGTGGTGATCGACAACTCCTCGGCCTGGCGCCGTGACCCCGAGGTCCCGCTGGTGGTCTCCGAGGTCAACCCGGACGCGATCGCGAACCGCCCCAAGGGCATCATCGCCAACCCGAACTGCACCACCATGGCCGCCATGCCGGTGCTGCGCCCGCTGCACGACGAGGCCGGCCTGACCGCGCTGGTCGCCACCACCTACCAGGCCGTCTCCGGCTCCGGCCTGGCCGGCGTCGCCGAGCTGCACCGCCAGGCCTGCGAGATCGCCGAGAAGGCCGACCAGCTGGCCTTCGACGGCGAGGCCGTCCAGGTCACCAACCCGGGCGTCTACCAGCGTCCGATCGCCTTCAACGTGGTGCCGCTCGCGGGCAACCTGGTGGACGACGGCTCCTTCGAGACCGACGAGGAGCAGAAGCTCCGTCACGAGTCCCGCAAGATCCTCGGCATCCCGGAGCTCAAGGTCTCCGGCACCTGCGTGCGCGTCCCGGTCTTCTCCGGCCACTCGCTCCAGGTGAACGCCCGCTTCGACTCCCCGATCAGCGTCGAGCGCGCGTACGAGCTGCTCGCCGAGGCCCCGGGCGTGGAGCTCTCCGAGATCCCCACCCCGCTCCAGGCGGCCGGCAAGGACCCGTCCTACGTCGGCCGGATCCGGGTGGACGAGACGGTGGAGAACGGCCTCGCGCTGTTCCTCTCCAACGACAACCTGCGCAAGGGCGCGGCGCTGAACGCGGTCCAGATCGCCGAGCTGGTCGCCGCCGAGCTCCAGGCCTGACGTCCCGTCATGGCCCCCGTCGTGATGCCGGTCAGCCGACGCTGACCGGCATCACGCGCGAGAGCGCCTCCCCGGCCCAGGTGTCGCCGGGGTAGTACCACTGGTAGGCCCCGGACTCGGTCGCCGGGACGGTCGCGTCGAGCGACCCGTCCGGCTGCGGGTAGGACTCCGTGACGGTGGTCCAGACGTCGCTCCAGGCCGGGCGGAACTGGAGGCGGACGCTTCCGCCGGGGTAGGCGTGGTACCGCTGGTCCTGCCAGGAGGCCCGCTCCAGCCGGCCGGTGACCTTCAGCTCCTCGCCGGGCGCGACCCGCTCGGGGACCCCGCCGATGTCCAGGCGGGTGGCCTGCTTGATCGAGAAGCCGCCGGCCGTCTGGTTCACGTACCGGTCCCCGTCCCTGGCCCGCACCTTGAGGTCCACGAACCAGGTGCCGGCCTCGTCGTCGTAGATCTCCCGCCGGGTCGGACGGACCGTCACCGTCCCCCGGCAGGTGGAGGAGGGGCCCTGCGCCGTGCACTCCAGCGGGCTGACCCCGAGCACCCCGTAGCGCGGCCCCCAGACCCCGATCGGGCCGACCGAGGCGATCCCCGAGCCGTCACGGGCCGTCAGCACCAGCGGCACCGTGGCCCCTTCGGAGATGCCGAGCACGATCGGCCGCCCGTCGTTGACCGAGATCGCGGTCACTGCGGTGTCGCCGCGCGAGCCGTCCACGCCGACCTTCGGGGCCAGCAGCACGGCCCCCGCGGCCAGGGCCGTCACCAGGTACAGCGCGACTCGGGTCTTCCGCATGATCGTTCCAGTATGACCGGGCCGGGCGCGGCCGCCGGTGAGGCGGCCCGCGACGCGGCCGGAGGTTCGCCGGGCGATCGGGGGGTAAAGAGTGCCCACCGGCGGTGCGAGTCCGATCGCCGGCCCGCTGCCGGAGTGGGCCCCCACAGTCTTCATCCCGCCCGGCGGCCTTCGGAGGGAAGTGGTGTGGAGTGGACCGCTGCGTCGTCCTGGTGGACGCCGGATACCTGCTGGGTGCGACGGCCAACCTGCTGACCGGCCAGCCGAGCCGGGCCCGGCTGACGGTCGATCACGCCGGGCTGGCCACCGCGCTGGCGGAACGGGCCGAGGCCGAGACCGGGCTGCCGCTGCTGCGGATCTACTGGTTCGACGCCGCCCCCGACCGCCGCTCGCTTCCCGAACACCGGCGGCTGCGCAGCCTCCCCCGGGTCACCGTCCGGCTCGGCGCGCTGACCCGGGCCGAGGGGCGCTGGGTGCAGAAGGGCGTGGACGCGGCGATGCACGCCGAGCTCACCGAGCTCGCCCACAACCGGGCCTGCGCCGACCTGGTGCTGCTCAGCGGCGACGGCGACCTGCTGCCCGGCATGGTCTGCGCCAAGGAGCACGGCGTGGTGGTGCACCTGTGGGCGGTGCAGCCGGTGGACCACGACTTCAACCAGTCCGAGGACCTGGTCTCCGAGGCCGACGAACGGCAGGTGCTGGACCGGGCCTTCGTCGAGCGCTGGGCCCAGTCGCGCGAACTCCCGGCCTCGGTCCAGCTCCCGCTCTCGGCGGCGGCCCCCGCGGTGCCCGACGAGGCGTCACCCGCCGGCGTCCCGGAGCCGGACGCCCCGGACCAGGACGCTCCCGCCGCCGCGGTGCGGCCCGGTCCGGCCGGCCTACGGGTGGTCCCGACCCCGCGCGACCTGGCCGTGCGGCCGGCCCCGGGCATGCCGCCCGCCCTGGTGCTCCGCTGGTCCTCCGACCGTCTCGCGGCCGCGTCCGCCACGGTCCCGGTCGGCCCGCCCACCCTGGCCGAGCTCACCGGCCCCGAGCAGCGCTGGGCCGACCGCGAGGAGGACTCCGCCTCGGCGCCCGCCGACGCCGAGGCGGTGGGCCGCCGCTTCGCCGTCCGCTGGCTCTCCCGGCTGGGCGCGGACACCGTCCTCACCCGCCTCTGGGCCGACCACCCGCGCATCCCGCACCGCCTGGACGCCGAACTGCTGCGCTACGCCGCCCGGTTCGGCCTGCTCGCCGCCCGCGACGACCAGATCGACGAGGAGCACCGCTACGCCATCCGGGCCGGCTTCTGGGACGCCTTCGCCGAGGCGGTGCCCCGCCCCGGCCTGGCGGTCGCCCAGGACTGACGGCAGGTCAGGGGCGGCGGCGGGTCAGCCGGTCTCCTCCCGCCGGCTGGCCTGCCACTCGGGTGCCTCCGGGTCCTCCCGGAACTCCAGCAGGTGCTGCCCGGCGAACCGCGCCAGGGCGGTCCTGACCTCGGCGGGCGTGACGTAGAAGAACTCGCGGCGCAGGTTCACCCGGTTCACCCGCCGGTCCTCGAACTCCTGGTGCAGCTGCCGCTCCAGGCCGACCGCGTCCTCGCTGAAGATCAGCGCGTGCACGTCGAAGCGGAACGGCACGGAGGCGTCGCCCAGTTCGTTCACCCGGTCCATCGGGTCGAGGCGCCTGGTCATCCCGATCTTGACCATGCGTTCGCCGAACGCGCCCACGTTGGAGATCACGTAGACGTACCCGGCCCGGGCGTTGGCCTCCCGGGCGTCCACCGCGGCGAACTCGCCCTCGATCTCGGCCAGCTTCCCCTCCAGCTCGGCCACCGCGGCCGGGTCGGCGGAGCCGCCGGAGCGCAGCCGCTGGAGGGCGCTCTCGTAGTGGCGCCGCTCCTTGTCCAGGCGGGACCGCTCCCGCTCCAGCTCCTTGAGCAGGCGCTCCTCCTCGCGCTGGCGCTCGCGCAGCTCCCGGCGCTGCTCCTTCTCCTCCTCCTGCTTGACCAGATGATCCGCCGTCAGCTCCAGCTCGCGCACCCGGAGGCGGTGGTAGTCGTCGCCGATCCGGATCTGCATCGTGGCACCCAGGCGGGCGATGGTCTGCCGGGTCTTCTCCAGACGGTCCGTCATGGAGCCGAGCCGGTGCGGGCGCATCGAACGCACCGCGCTGTCCGCCTCGGCGTTGTAGGCGCGGAGCATCAGCTTGGAGAAGTCCCGGACCATCTTCTGGCCCTCGGCGAGCGAGCCGTTCACCTGCCAGCCGGTGGCCGCGAGCACCGCGCGCTCGCCCTTGGCCATCGCCTTGACGTGGTCCTTCAACCGCTCCAGCTCGGCCTTGTACGCCACCGCGTCGGCCAGCGGGTGGCGGTACTCGTAGATCCCGGCCTCCTGGAGCATGGCCGCGTCCTCGGTCCGCACGACGACCTGGTGCAGCTGCCCCAGCCGCTGCTCCGCCTGGAGCGCCTGCCCCTCGGCCGCGGCCGTCCGGCGGGCCAGCTCCTCGTACTCCCGGTGCCCGTCGGCGAGCGCCCGCGCGGTCTGCTCGGCGGCCAGCTCGGCCTTGGCCTCCAAGGCCTCGTCGGCCTCGGCGTAGGCGGCGCGCAGCCGCTCGGTCGCCAGCACCAGCCCGGCCGCGTCCTGGCCCTGGACCTCGGCCAGCTGCCGGTGCAGCGCGGCCGCCTCGGCCTGGACCCGGGCCAGCTCGCCGGTGAGCCGCTCGACCTCGCCCTCCGCCTGCCGGCGCCGCCGGCCGAACAGCGGGCCCTTGGCGTCTCCGCCGGCCGTGGCGGGCGTGGCGGGAGCGGCGGGCGCGGCCCCGGTCGGGGTCGGCCACGCGGGGGGCTGCGGCTGCGGGTACGCGGCCGGGGCCGGGGTGGGCCAGGCGGTGGTCGCGGGGGAGGGGAAGGCGAGGGTCGGGTCGGCGGTCGGGACCCAGAGCGCCCAGCCGGGTGGAAGCGGGGGCCAGGACGGGTCCGGCTGCCACCCCTCCGGCGGGTGCCAGCCCGCCGGAGGCTGCGGCCAACTGGGCGGCGGGTTGAACCGGAGGGACAACGCGAACTCCTTGATCGTTTCGATGCGGCGTACCAAGACTGCACCGTGGCGACACCCGGTCGGACGTGCGCGGACCGTTCGTTATCAGGCCGATACGGGCGGCTCGGCGGTCGTCCGGGTACGGCCCCCCGGCGGACCTGACGGAGTCGTATGGGGCCCCTTGTCCGGTTGGTCCGGGGCAGCGCGTAGAGTCTTCGTCCGTGAGCGACACCGACCGGCGGGCACCACGGCCCACGCCGCAAGGCGCACTCGGCGGTCCCGGCCACCCGGCCGGGCAGTGCTGCACCGTCCGGGACCTTGCCAAGAGCTACCGCAGCAAGGCGGGCGAGATCCGGGCCAACGACGGGATCTCGCTCGATGTCCGGCGCGGCGAGGTGTTCGGGCTGCTCGGCCCGAACGGCGCCGGCAAGTCCACCCTGGTGCGCCAGCTCACCGGGCTGCTCCGCCCCGACCGCGGCTCGATCGAGATCCTCGGCCACGACATCGTCCGCCACCCCGACCGGGCCGCCCGGCTGCTCGGCTACCTGGGCCAGGAGTCCACGGCGCTGGACGAGCTGACGGTGGCCCTGGCCGCCGAGACCACCGGACGGCTGCGCGGCCTGAGCCGGGCCGAGGCCCGGAGCGAGACCGCCGAGGTGCTGGCCGAGCTCGGCCTGGAGGCCATCGCGGCCCGCCCGCTGGCCAAGCTGTCGGGCGGTCAGCGGCGGCTGGCCTGCTTCGCCGCCGTGCTGGTGGGGGAGCGTCCGCTGCTGGTGCTGGACGAACCCACCAGCGGGATGGACCCGGTGGCCCGCCGCGCGGTCTGGTCCGCGGTGGACCGCCGCCGTGCCGAGCGCGGCACCACGGTCCTGCTGGTGACCCACAACGTGATCGAGGCCGAGACCGTGCTCGACCGGGTCGCGGTGGTGGACGAGGGCCGGATCATCGCCTGTGACACGCCCGGCGGCCTCAAGGCCCTGGTGGACGGCGACGTCCGGCTGGACCTGGTCTGGCGCACCGAGGCCCCGATGGAGGTGCCCGCCGTCGCCGAACTGGCCGCCCGGGCCGTCCGCACCGGCCGCCGCTGGACCGTCCGCACCACCCCCGACGAGGCCCGCGAACTGGTCGCCGCCGTCACCACCGGCCCCGCCTTCGCCGCCCTGGACGACTTCACCCTGGCCACCCCGAGCCTGGAGGACGCCTACCTCAAGCTCGGCGGCCGGAACGAGGGGCTGGCCCGGTGAACCCCTCCCACGACCACCTGACGACCCGTGACGGCCTCACGTCCCGTGGCCACCTGACGACCCGTGACCACCGCCCCGGAGGGCAGCCCCGGTGACCGTGCTCGACGTACCCCTGACGGTGGCCAAGTCCGCCCCGGCCGAGGCCCCGCTGGCGCCGGCCGCCCGGCTGCTGCCCTCGATGGCCGCGGTCTACCGGGCGCAGCTCGCCCGGGCCAAGGTGGCGCGGATCCCGCTGCTGTTCGTGGCCACCTTCCAGTCGCTCGGCATCCTGCTGATGATGCGCGGGGTGGTCGGGCCCGAGGAGGTCGAGTCGGCCCGTTCGGTGGTGGCCGGGTCGAGCGTGCTGGTGGTCGCCTTCGTGGCGCTCAACCTGCTGGCCCAGTACTTCGGCAAGCTGCGGGCCACCGGCGGCCTGGACCACTACGCCACCCTGCCGGTCCGGCCCGCCGCCGTGGTGCTGGGCGCGGCGGCGGCGTACGCCTCGTTCACCGTGCCGGGCGCGCTGGTCACGGCCGGGGTCGGGGCCTGGATGTTCTCGCTGCCGATGGGGCACCTGTGGGTGCTGCTGGCGGTCGTCCCGCTGGCGGGCGCGGCACTGGCCGGGATCGGCGCGGCCTGCGGGCTGCTGGCGCCCCGTCAGGAGCTGGCCACCCTGCTGGGCCAGCTCGGCATGTCGGCCGCGCTGCTGCTCGGCGTCCTCCCGGTGGACCAACTGCCCGGGCCGGTCCTGCTGCTGCGCGACCTGCTGCCCTCCACGTACGGGGTCGAGGCCTTCGCCCGCAGCTTCGCGGCCGAGCCGGACTGGGCCGCGGTGCTCCGTGACCTGACGGTGTGCGGCGCGGTGGGCCTGGCCTCGCTGGCGGTCGCGACCTGGGCCTACCGTCGGGCCGCCACCCGCTGACGCCCCGTCGGGGCCGGTCGGGGTCCCGGCGTCCGTCCTCCAGGGACAGGTCCCGGCTCCGGGTTGGGCGTCCGTCCGTCGGCGTGACGTGAAACGATGGGCCGGTGACCGTACCGAACACCCCTGCGGATTCCGCGCCCGAGCCGCCGTCCCAGCCCCACCAGCCGTACCCCGCCCAGCCGTACCCCGCCCAGCCCGACCCGTACCTGCCGCCGCCGGCCCCCGCCAGGGAACGGCGCCCGCTCGGGCCGGAGCTGAGGATCGGCGCGGTCGTCACGGCGGCCGGTGTGGTGCTCGGTGCGGTCATGGGCGCGCTCTGGCTCTGGATCGCGCCCCGGGTGATGCTGGTCGCCGGCAGCGACGCGATCCGGTACGTGGACCCGGAGGGCGAGCAGCGCGCCGGTGCCGACGGCACCTTCGCCCTGCTGGGCCTCGGCGCGGGCGTCCTCTGCGCCCTGGTCGCCTTCGCCCTGACGCGTGGTCGGGGCGGCGGCATCGCGGTCGCGGCCGGCCTGGCGGCCGGCGGCCTGGGCGGCTCGGTCCTCGCCTGGCAGCTCGGCATCCGGCTCGGCCCCTCCACCGACGTGGTCGCCAACGCCAAGAAGGCCGGGCAGGGCATGCAGTTCAGCGCCGCCCTGGAGCTGGGCGCGCACGGCGCCCTGCTGGTCTGGCCGATGGCCGCGATGATCGTGCTGCTCGCCCTCTCCGCCGCCTTCGGCAAGCGCGAGCCCGACCCGTCCCCCTACTGGGCCGGCCCCAACTGGCCCGGCCCGAACTGGCCCCAGCCCGGCACCCCTGCGGGCGGCCACCAGCCGCAGTGGGGTGCCCCTCAGGACCAGCCGCAGCCCGGCGGCCAGCCCTCCGCCGACCCGTGGGCCCCGCCGCAGCCCCCGGCGGACACCCCGCCCCCGCCCGCTCCGGGCCCCGAAACCGGCCGCTGACGGACCCTCAGGGTGGTCGGCCCCACGCGAAGCGCCCCACTCGGCCGACTGCCGACTACCGACTGCCGACTGCCGGCTCCGCCTCAGCGACCGATCCGGGCCACGCCCGCCCGGGTCAGGGCGACCAGGTCGGCCGGGGCCAGTTCGACCTCCAGGCCTCGTCGCCCGGCCGAGACGTACACCGTCACGTGTTCCAGCGCACTCGCGTCCACCACCGTCGGCAGCGCCTTCCGCTGCCCCAACGGCGAGATCCCGCCCAGCACGTAGCCGCTGCTCCGCTCGGCCGCCGTCGGGTCGGCCATCGCCGCCCGCTTGCCGCCGACCGCCCCGGCCAGCGCCTTGAGGTCGAGCTGCCCGGAGACCGGCACCACCCCGACGGTCAGCTTCCCGTCCACCTCCGCGACCAGCGTCTTGAACACCCGCCCGGCCTCGATCCCCAGCAGCTCCGCCGCCTCGCCGCCGTACGAGGCGGCCGCCGGGTCGTGCTGGTACGCGTGCACGGTGAACGCGACGCCCGCCGCCTCCAGGGCCACCGTCGCCGGAGTCCCACCGCTCTGCTTCGACTTCTTGGCCATGCCCCGACCCTCCGTCAGTTCGGGCTGAAGCTCTGCCGGGTCAGGTCCACCCCGGGGACCGAAGGGAGCCAGGAGATCACCGCCGTCTCCCGCCGCAGCAGCTCCAGCTCCTTGGTCAGCCGCTCCTCGGTGTCCGCGCAGGCCAGCAGCTCCTGCTTCACCGGGGTCGTCAGCACGGCCGCCGCCGCCACCAGGTACGAGAGCACCTGCGGGTCGTTCGGCAGCTCGGACTGCCCGGTCAGGCTGACCTCCTTGGCCCCGGCCAGCTTCTGCTGGTACGCCCGGAACGCCCGCTCCACCCCGGAGGCCAGCGCCCCGGCGCCGTCGCCCGTCTTCTCCTCGATGGGCTCGATCTCGCCGACCAGGTAAGGGCCCGTCACATCCACCGAGCGCAGCCAGAACCGGGTGGTCCCGGTCACCAGCAGCTCGTACTGCCCGTCCGGCTGCTCCTGCACCGAGGCCACGTCCGCCACGCACCCGATGTGGTGCAGCGCCTCCAGAGGATCCCCGGTGACCGTCCCCAGCCCGTCCAGCGGCCCGGCCGGCCCCTCCGCCTCCCGCACCGGCGCCACCTCGCGCCCGTCCTTGATCGCCAGCACGCCGAACCGCCGCGGCTCCTCCTCCGGCCGCGCCACCAGATCGGCCACCAGCCGCCGGTACCGCTCCTCGAAGACGTGCAGCGGCAGCACCAACCCGGGATACAGCACCGTGTTGAGCGGAAAGATCGGCAGGCGTTCGGTCACGGCGCACAGCGTAGTTCAGCCGCGCCCGCCCCCGTTCCGATTACCCGTCAGGATGGCCGCCGCCCCTGGTCACCCCCGCTGGAGCATCCGCGTCGCGCCCGCGACCACGGTGGTGGCGAGGACCCAGCCGGAGAGGACGAGGGCGGCGGCGACGAACTGGCCGGTGCGGTCGGGGTTCCAGGTGTCGGGGGCGAGGTTGATGAGGGGGATGACCTTGGAGAGGGAGTAGAGGTAGGGGTTCCAGGTGGCCTTCTCGTCGGCCTTGAGGGGGGCCGGTTCGTGGGTGGCGAACCAGGCGGCGCCGAGGGCCCAGGCGAGGGTGAGCCAGAGGGCGGCCCGGCCGGGGCGGTAACCGTAGCCGACGGTGGCGTCCTGGAGGCGGCCCCAGAGGCGGCTGAGGAAGGGGAGGGTGGTGCGGCGGCGGCGGTGCTTGGCGTAGAGGACCTCGCGGGCGTCCTCGTCGCGGCCGTCCCGGCGCAGCGCCGCGGCGAGCTGCTCGTAGGGCTCCGGCTGGTACTCGCCGAGGGCGCCCTCCAGCCAGGCGATCCGCTGCTCGACGCTGAACGGCCGGTCGGGGCGGAGGGATTCGTAGGTGAAGCCGTTGAGGCCGACGTGGCCGTCCTGGGGCCAGCTGGCGGGGTTGTCGACCAGGTTGCCGATCCGGGCGCGGGAGAGCGAGACCTTGCCGGTGGGCGGGGTGTGGCAGGTGAAGCGCAGCTCGGGGGTCTGGATGCGGCGCAGTGAGAGCTCCTGGCCCTCCGTCAGGTGGAACTCGGCGTGGGTGATCAGCAGCGCGTTCTCGAACCGGCCGTCCACCAGCCGCACCCCGCCGTAGCAGCGCAGCGGGGTGGAGGGGGAGTCGACGGGGACGGGGGCGCCGTAGCCGTCGCCGTAGATGGAGTGGGAGTCGGCCCAGCCGCCGTCGAGGGAGCCGCCGAGGTACATGGTGTTGACGACCGAGATGTGGGCCAGGTTGAGGCAGTAGCGGCCGGGCACGGCGCGCAGCTGGGAGCCGCGCAGTGAGAGCCGGCCGCCGATCCGGGCGGTGCGCAGGGACACCTCGCCGTGCACGAAGGCCCGCTCGATCTCGCAGTCCTGTTGGACGTGCAGCCCGTCGGCGGCCAGTGCGCGGCCGAACTTGTCGCCGCCGATGGTGGCCTGGTTGAGCAGCAGGTCGGTGCCGATCTTGGCGTCGGTCAGCCGGATGCCCTGGGGGAAGGTGCAGCGGGCCAGGTGGAGGTCGCCCTCGGTGGCCAGCCGGGAGGCCTCCAGTCGGGGTATCAGACAGCGGATCAGACGGAGTGTGTTCGCCTGTGCCTCGGAGATCAGCAGTTTCTTCTCGAAGCGGCAGTCGTGCAGTTCGACGTAGTGGTCGATCCGGGCCCCGGCCAGCCGCAGCGGGCCGGTGACGTAGGCGCCGCTGAGCTTGATCGAGGCGACCCGGCCGGAGGCGGCGGGTGGTCCGTCGAGCAGCAGGGTGGCCAGCACCTCGGCCCGGATGCGGCGGCTCTCCGGCCACTCGGCGGGGCCGAGCACGTCGTCGTCGCCGTCCTCGCGCCAGGAGCGCAGGTCGTACAGCTCCCCGTGCCGGAAGGCCTCCCAGAGCCCCCGCTCCACGGCCGTCCAGTCGTCCGGCGGTCGCTCCACCACTGTCTCCCCCACGATCTTGAGCTGTCTCGCCCTTCGTATCACGGACTGAAATGAGAGACCCCCTGTTCCGGCCACTCCCTACACTGGGGCACGTGATCTCTCGAATCGATCTGCGCGGCTCCCATGCAGACCCGCGCACCGTGCTGCCCCGTGCCGACTTCGACGTGGACGCCGCCCTGGAGAAGGTGCGGCCCATTGCGGAGGACGTACGCCATCGTGGTGTCACGGCGCTGATCGAGATCACCGAGCGCTTCGACGGCGTCCGGCTGGAGTCCACCCGGGTTCCCGCCGAGCAGCTGGCCGAGGCCCTGGAGACGCTGGACCCGAAGGTGCGCGCCGCGCTGGAGGAGTCGATCCGCCGCGCCCGGATCGTGCACGACGACCAGCGCCGCGAGGGGCACACCACCCAGGTGGTGCCCGGCGGCACCGTCACCCACCGCTGGATCCCGGTCGACCGGGTCGGCATGTACGTCCCGGGCGGCCTGGCCGTCTACCCGTCCTCCGTGGTGATGAGCGTGGTGCCCGCGCAGGCGGCCGGCGTCCAGGGGATCGCCGTCACCTCGCCGCCGCAGAAGGCCTTCGGCGGCCGCGTCCACCCGACCATCCTGGCGGCCTGTCAGCTGCTCGGCGTCACCGAGGTGTACTCGGTCGGCGGGGCGCAGGCGGTGGCGATGTTCGCGCTGGGCACCGAGGAGTGCGAGCCGGTCAACGTGGTGACCGGGCCGGGCAACATCTACGTGGCCGCCGCCAAGCGGCTGTTCGCCGGGAAGATCGGCATCGACTCCGAGGCCGGCCCGACCGAGATCATGGTGCTCGCGGACGACACCGCGGACGCCGCCGAGGTGGCCGCCGACCTGATCAGCCAGGCCGAGCACGGCCCGACCTCGGGCTCGGTGCTGGTCACCGACTCGCCCGAGCTGGCCGAGGCGGTCGAGGCCGAGCTCAAGACGCAGGTCGCGCGGACCAAGCACTCGGAGCGGGTGGCCGAGGCGCTGGGCGGCCCGCAGTCCGGCATCATCCTGGTCGGCTCGTTGGAGCAGGGCCTGGACGTGGTGAATGCCTACGCCTCCGAGCACCTGGAGATCCAGACCCGGGACCCGCACGCGGTCGCGGCGAAGGTCCGCAACGCGGGCGCGATCTTCCTCGGCCGGTACACCCCGGTCTCGCTGGGCGACTACGCGGCCGGCTCCAACCACGTGCTGCCGACCGGGGGTTGTGCCTGCCACTCCTCCGGCCTGTCGGTGCAGACCTTCCTGCGCGGCGTGCAGGTCGTCGAGTACGACCGCGACGCGCTGGCGGGCATCGCCGCGCACGTGGTCAACCTCTCCGCCGCCGAGGACCTGCCGGGGCACGGTGACGCCATCAAGGCTCGATTCGACTGGACGGTGCCGGAAGCGTGACGAACATCGACGACCTCCCGATCCGGGACGAGCTGCGCGGTCAGTCCCCGTACGGCGCACCGCAGTTGGACGTGCCGGTGCAGCTGAACACCAACGAGAACCCGTACCAGCTGCCCGAGCCCCTGGTGGCCCGGATCGCCGAGCGGGTGGCCGAGGCGGCGCGCAACCTCAACCGCTACCCCGACCGGGACGCGGTGGAGCTGCGCACCGGCCTGGCCGCCTACCTGAGCGACACCACCGGCCACCGGGTGACGAAGGATCAGGTCTGGGCCGCCAACGGCTCCAACGAGATCCTCCAGCAGCTGCTCCAGACCTTCGGCGGCCCCGGCCGCAGCGCGCTCGGCTTCGAGCCCTCGTACTCGATGCACGCCCTCATCTCCCGTGGCACCGGCACGACGTGGATCTCCGGGCCGCGCAACGAGGACTTCACCATCGACCTGGCGGCGGCCGAGGCGGCGATCGCCGAGCAGAAGCCCAACGTGGTCTTCGTCTGCTCGCCGAACAACCCGACCGGCACCGCCGTCGCGGCCGACACCGTGCTGGCGCTCTACGAGGCCGCTCAGGCGGCCGGGCCCAGCCTGGTGATCGTGGACGAGGCGTACGTGGAGTTCTCGCACCGCGCCTCGCTGCTGCCGATGCTGGAGGGCCGCCCCAACCTGGTGGTCACCCGCACCATGTCCAAGGCCTTCGGCGCGGCCGGGCTGCGGCTCGGCTACCTGGCGGCGGACGCGGCCGTGGTGGACGCGGTGCAGCTGGTCCGGCTGCCGTACCACCTGAGCGCCGTCACCCAGGCCACCGCGCTGGCCTGCCTGGAGCACACCGCCACCCTGCTCGGCTACGTCGAGCGGCTGAAGGCCGAGCGGGACCGGCTGGTCACCGCGCTGCGCGGGCTGGGCCTCGACGTCACCGACTCCGACGCGAACTTCATCCAGTTCGGCCGCTTCGCCGACACCCACGCGGTGTGGCAGGCCATCCTCGACCAAGGCGTGCTGGTCCGCGACAACGGTGTCCCGGGTTGGTTGCGCGTCACGGCCGGCACCCCGGCCGAGAACGACGCGTTCCTCGACGCCGTCCGCACCGCCACCAAGGAGCTTTGAACCCTCATGTCCCGCACCGGCCGCATCGAGCGCACCACCAAGGAGACCTCCGTCCTGGTCGAGATCGACCTGGACGGCACCGGCAAGACCGACATCTCCACGGGCGTCGGGTTCTACGACCACATGCTCGACCAGCTCGGCCGCCACGGTCTCTTCGACCTCACCGTGAAGACCGAGGGCGACCTGCACATCGACACCCACCACACCATCGAGGACACCGCCCTCGCGCTGGGCGCCGCCTTCCGGCAGGCGCTCGGCGACAAGGTCGGCATCTACCGCTTCGGCAACTGCACCGTGCCGCTGGACGAGTCGCTCGCCCAGGTCACCGTGGACCTCTCGGGCCGCCCGTACCTGGTGCACACCGAGCCGGAGAACATGGCGCCGATGATCGGCAGCTACGACACCACGATGACCCGGCACATCCTGGAGTCCTTCGTGGCGCAGGCCGCCATCGCCCTGCACGTACACGTGCCGTACGGTCGGAACGCCCACCACATCGTGGAATGCCAGTTCAAGGCACTGGCGCGGGCACTCCGCTATGCCTCCGAGCGCGACCCGCGTGCGGCGGGCATCCTCCCCTCGACCAAGGGTGCGCTGTGAGCAAGACCGCAACACTGCTGATCATCGTCGGCCTCTTCCTGACCGGTGGCGTCTTCTCGTTCTGGAAGCAGAAGCAGTCCAAGGGCGTGATCGCGGTGCTAGCGTTCGGCGCCGTGATGTGCCTCGCCGCCGGCCTGATGCGGCTCTGAGCCGCGCGCCGTTAGCCGCTAGAGAGAGAACTCCCCTGATGGCAAAGAACGTTGTGGTCTTCGACTACGGCTCGGGCAACCTCCGCTCGGCCCAGCGCGCGGTCGAGCGGACCGGCGCGAACGTCACCGTGACCTCCGACTTCAAGACCGCGATGGACGCCGACGGTCTGCTGGTGCCGGGCGTCGGCGCCTTCGAGGCCTGCATGCGCGGGCTGAAGGCGGTCCGCGGCGAGCAGATCATCGGCCGGCGGCTGGCCGGCGGCCGCCCGGTGATGGGCATCTGCGTCGGCATGCAGATCCTGTTCGAGCGGGGCGTCGAGCACGGCGTCGAGACGGCCGGCTGCGACGAGTGGCCCGGTACGGTCGGCCCGCTGGACGCCCCGGTCGTCCCGCACATGGGCTGGAACACGGTGGACGTGCCCGAGGGCAGCCGGATGTTCGCCGGCCTGGACGCCGAGACCCGCTTCTACTTCGTGCACTCCTACGGGGTGCGCGAGTGGGAGCTGCAGGTCACCAACGCCAACATCACCGCTCCGCTGGTCAGTTGGACCACCCACGGCCATCCCTTCGTTGCCGCGGTGGAGAACGGTCCGCTCTGGGCCACCCAGTTCCACCCCGAGAAGTCCGGCGACGCGGGTGCCGCGCTGCTGACCAACTGGGTCAACACCCTCTGACAACTCCCTCCGACAACTCCCTTCCACCTTAGGAATGTTGCACCGATGAGCCGCCTCGAACTGCTGCCCGCCGTCGACATCCGCGACGGCCTGGCCGTCCGTCTGACCAAGGGCGCGTCCGGCACCGAGAAGTCCTTCGGCGAGCCCCTCGCTGCCGCCCTGGCCTGGCAGGAGGCGGGGGCCGAGTGGCTGCATCTGGTGGACCTGGACGCCGCGTTCGGCACCGGTGACAACCGGGAGATCGTCCGCCAGGTCTCCGGCGCGCTGGACATCAAGGTCGAGCTCTCCGGCGGCATCCGGGACGACGAGACGCTGGCCGCCGCGCTGGCCACCGGCTGCCGCCGGGTCAACCTCGGCACCGCCGTGCTGGAGAAGCCCGAGTGGGTGGCCAAGGCCATCGCCGAGCACGGCGACCGGATCGCGGTCGGCCTGGACGTCATCGGCACCACCCTGCGCGGCCGCGGCTGGACCAGCGAGGGCGGCGACCTGTTCGAGGCGCTGGCCCGCCTGGACGCCGAGGGCTGCGCCCGCTACGTGGTCACCGACGTGGACCGGGACGGCACCCTGACCGGCCCCAACCTCGAACTGCTGCGCAAGGTCTGCGCCGCCACCGACCGCCCGGTGGTCGCCTCCGGCGGCGTCTCCTCGCTGGAGGACCTGCGCGCCATCGCCGGACTCACCGGCCAGGGTGTCGAAGGGGCGATCGTGGGCAAGGCACTCTACGAGGGCAAGTTCACCCTCGCCGAGGCCTTGGAGGCGGTTTCATGACGGAGTATCGGCTGGTCGGCGGCAGGCTGGCCGGGCCCTCCCCGTGGGAGCGGGAGTTCGGCTACTCCCGCGCGGTGGCCGCCGGTGACTACGTGCACGTGGCGGGCACCACGGCCTGGGTCGACGGCGTGATCGCCCACGAGGGCGACCCGTACCACCAGACCCTGGCCGCCTTCGAGATCGGCCTCAAGGCGCTCACCGCCTACGGGCTGACCGTCGCCGACGTGATCCGCACCCGGATGTACATCACCCACGTCCGGGACGCCGAGGAGGTGGGCCGCGCGCACGCCGCGCTGTTCGCCGACTCCCGGCCCGCCGCCACCATGGTGGTGGTGGAGGGCCTGATCGACTCCCGGATGATGGTCGAGATCGAGATCGACGCCTATCGCACCGGGCTTGCCGGAACCCTGGAAGGTACGAAGCAGTGACCCTCGCCGTACGAGTCATCCCCTGCCTGGACGTGGACGCCGGCCGGGTGGTGAAGGGCGTCAACTTCCAGAACCTGCGCGACGCCGGCGACCCGGTCGAGCTGGCCAAGCTCTACGACGCCCAGGGCGCCGACGAGTTGACCTTCCTCGACATCACCGCATCCTCCGGCGACCGGGAGACCACCTACGACGTGGTGCGCCGCACCGCCGAGCAGGTCTTCATCCCGCTCACCGTCGGAGGCGGCGTCCGCGCCGTCGAGGACGTGGACCGGCTGCTGCGCGCCGGGGCCGACAAGGTCGGCGTCAACACCGCCGCCATCGCCCGCCCCGAGCTGATCCGGGAGATCGCCGCCCGCTTCGGCCGCCAGGTGCTGGTGCTCTCGGTGGACGCCCGCCGCTGCCCCGAGGGCACCGAGACCGCCTCCGGCTACGAGGTCACCACCCACGGCGGCCGCCAGGGCACCGGCCTGGACGCGGTCGAGTGGGCCGGCCGGGCCGCCGAGCTGGGCGCGGGCGAGATCCTGCTCAACTCGATGGACGCCGACGGCACCAAGGACGGCTACGACCTGGAGATGATCCGGGCCGTCCGCAAGACCGTCTCCGTCCCGGTGATCGCCTCCGGCGGGGCCGGCAAGCTCGCCGACTTCGGCCCCGCGGTGGACGCCGGCGCGGACGCGGTGCTGGCCGCCAGCGTCTTCCACTTCGGCGACCTGACCATCGGTCAGGTCAAGGAGAGCCTGCGGGAGACCGGACACCCCGTCCGCTAGGAGCAGCTCCGAAGGCCCCCGGTCACTCCGGCCGGGGGTCTTCGTCGTCCCGCTCGCCGGGGCTGCCCCAGAGGGCGATGACGCAGGCCGCCGTCGCACCGCCCACCGCCAGGACCGCGACCAGCGGGCCGGGGGCGGAGTCGCCGAGCGGGGCGGCCGCGGCCAGCAGCACCACGATCGCGGCGCCGAAGGCGGCGGCCACCGCCAGGCGGGGGTGCCGCACGTCGGCGTCCGGGTCCGGGCCGGTGCCGTCCAGCTGGATCAGGTAGCCGAGCAGCAGGAGGGTGAAGGCGGCCGCCAGCCAGAGCGGCGGGTCGCCGAGGGCGGTGACGACGGTGCAGCCGACGGCGAAGGCGGTGGTGCGCCGGCGGGAGAGCTGGGCCGGCCAGTTGGACCCGGCCGGGACCAGACCGGGCGCGGCCGGGGCGGCGAACCAGGCGAACGGCAGGGTGAAGGGCAGCAGCATCAGCCAGATGGCGGGCGTGTTCGTCAGCGTGGCGTCGGCGCCCAGCACCAGCAGGGCGCCGAGCGTGCGGGCGGTCCAGGCCGGCGCTGCCGGGTGACGGTTCATCGGTTCCTCCCCTGGACCCGGGCGCGCAGCAGCGGCGCCAGGGTCAGGTCCAGCCCGGCGTCCGGGGTGAGCGGCAGCACCGGGACGCCCCGGGCCCGTAGGGCGACGCGGCTGGCCTCGCGGTCCGCCTGCCACAGCCGGACCGCGAGTTCGGCGGCCTCCCGGCGGTTCGCGCTCAGCGCGCGGACCTGGTGGCGGGGCTCGCCGATCGGCACCTCGATGACCACCACCGGGTTCCCACGGGCCGTCAGGTGCCGCAGCACCTCCAGCACCCGGTGGTCGGTGAGCGTGGTGATCACGTACACCAGGGCGTCGGCCGGGATCACCTGGCGGGGCAGCCCGGCCAGGTCGGGGAGGTGGTAGCCGAGGTCGCGGCGGACCTCCAGGACGGTCTCCACCAGGCGGTGGAAGTAGCTCCCGCCGGTGCCCGGGACCAGCCAGCGGGTGGTGCCGCCGATCGACAGCACGCCGACCCGGTCGTGGCTGCGCAGGTAGGCCTTGGCGATCCCGGCGCCGGCCCGCACGGTCTCGTCCAGGCTGGAGACGCCGTTGGACGGGTCGTAGTAGTCGCCGAGCACGTCCAGCAGCACCACCGTGTCGGCGGCCCGCTCGGCCGCGAACTGGTTGAGCTGCACCGAGCCCCGGCGGGTGGTGGACGGCCAGTGGATCCGGCGCTGCCGCTCGCCCCAGACGTGCGGGCGCACGCCCGTCACCTCCACGCCCTCGCCGCGCTGGCGGGCGGTGTGCTCGCCGAGCCGTTCGGGCAGCCGGACCGGGATCGGGGTCAGTGCGGAGTGGGTGGGCATCGGGAAGACCTGCGCCTCGCCCAGCTCCACCCGGACGGTGCGGCGGGCCAGCCCGCCGCGGTCGTACACGTCCACGTCCACCGTGCCCAGGCTCCACCGGCCCCAGCGGTGCGGGGTGAGCCGCAGCGTGAGGGTGGTGCCGGTGACGTCCACCGCGTCCACCGCGACCCCGGGGCCCGGGTACGGGCGGGGGGTGATCCGGCCGTGGGTGCCGCGCACCGCGAGCTCGATCCGGGCCTCGACGGTCTCGCCCTCGAAGCAGCGGCGGGTGGAGACCTCGGCCCCGGCGCCGCCCACCGTCGGACGGCCCTCGCCGGAGGTGGCCAGCACCAGCAGCACCAGCGGGCCAGCCGCCGCGGCCAGCACCCAGGCGTGGCCGGTGAGCAGGGCGGCGGCCACCGCCGCGACGGTGACGGTGAGCAGCCGCAGGGTCCGCTCGCCGGCCCGCCAGTGCGGGGGCGGGTCGGCCGGCGGCTGGACCAGGGCGAGCGGGGCCGGGCCGCCGGGCGCCGCCGCGCCTTGACGGGGCGTCACGTTCACGGCCGTCCGGCCCCGGCGTCCACGGCGATGGCCGTCGGTGCGGCGGCGGCCGGGACGGTCTGCGGGGCCTTGACGTTCGGTATCAGCCCGGCGATCACCTCGTCGGAGTTGATCTGACGCACCCACAGCTCCGGCTGGAGCGAGATCCGGTGGGCCAGCGCCGGGACCACCAGGCCCTTGACGTCCTCCGGCACCACGTAGTCCCGGCCGTCCAGCAGCGCCCGGGCCCGGGCCAGCTGGACCAGCGCCAGGCCGCCGCGCGGAGAGGCGCCGACCTGGATCTGCGGGTGTGAGCGGGTGGCGTCGAGCAGCGCCACCACGTACGCCACCAGGTCGTCGTCCACCTCGACCCGCTCCAGGGCGGCGCGCATCGCCAGCACCTGGGCCGGGTCGGTGAGCCGCCGCACCGTGGGCTCGGGTACCGAACGGTCCAGCCGGGCGCGGAGCATGGCCGCCTCCTGGTCGGTGGCCAGGTAGCCCATCCGGACCCGGAGCAGGAAGCGGTCCAGCTGGGCCTCGGGCAGGCCGTAGGTGCCCTCGTACTCGATCGGGTTGGCGGTGGCGATCACCACGAACGGGTCCGGCAGCTTGCGGGTCACCCCGTCCACCGAGACCTGGGCCTCGGCCATCGCCTCCAGCAGCGCGGCCTGGGTCTTCGGGGGAGTGCGGTTGATCTCGTCGGCCAGCAGCAGGTGGGTGAAGACCGGGCCGGGCCGGAAGACCATCTCGCCGCTGGACTGGTCGTAGAACGGCGCGCCGGAGACGTCCGAGGGCAGCAGGTCCGGGGTGAACTGGATGCGCCGGAAGTCCAGGCCCAGCGCGGTGGCGAAGGAGCGGGCCAGCAGGGTCTTGCCCAGGCCCGGCAGGTCCTCGATCAGCACGTGGCCGCCAGCCAGCACGCCGAGCATCACCAGTTCGAGCGCCTCCGGCTTGCCGACCACGGCGCCGCCGACCTCGGCCAGCACCTCCCGGGCCAGCGCCCCGGCCTGACGCGGGGTCAGCGCGGGGAGCGGTGCGGCGGGGGCCGCGGCAGCGGCTTCGGTGATGGTCACGGGACTCCTCGGTGACTGGTCGTCGGGGTGGTCGGGGGTGGTACCGGTGGGGCGGCGCCGGTCAGACGGTCTGCAGGCCGTCCACGGCGGAGCGGAGCAGGGCGGGCGACACCGGGCCCTCGAACTCGGTGTCCGGTTCGATCAGCCGCCAGACGCCCGGCCCGACCAGGGCGGCGGCCGCCTCCGGGTCCTGGCGCAGCGAGACGCCGTGACGTTCCGTCAGCCGGGAGTCGTAGAGGCGCTGGAGCCGCGCGCGCAGCAGCGCCACGTCCTCCTCGTGGCCGGCGAGCGCGCCCTCCACGGCCGGGCGCCAGTCGCCCAGCCCGGCCATCCGCTGCTCGACCATCCGCTGGGTCCGCGAGGAGAGGCCGTCCTCGGACTCGGCCCCGGCCACGTACCGGGCGGTGACCAGCCCGGCCACCGTGAACACCACGGCCCCGCCGGTCGCGACGGCGGCCCCGGCGGTCAGCGCCAGCAGGGCCTCGGCGACGGCCGCCGTCCCGGCCAGCACGGCCAGCGACCACGGGCCGACGGGGTACGCGCGGGGCGGGCGGGCCTGCGGGCGGGCGGGGCCGTCCTGCTGGTGGCGCCCCTGGGCGTAGCGCCCCGTCATCGGGCCTCCCCGGTCGGTGCCGGCTGCTCGGCGGGTTGGGCGGCGGGGGCGGTGAGTTGGACGGCGATGGCGTCCAGCGCGGCCCGGGCCCGGGTCAGGTGCTCCTGGCCCATCGGGTGGCTGGAGTAGCGCGCCTCGCGGAACAGCGTGGCCAGGGACTGCGGGTGAGGCCCCGTCACCACCCCGGCCAGGGCGGCCCGGTGCAGCAGGTCCGCCGGACTGTCGGAGGCGTGCCGGGCCACGCCGGACTCGGCCAGCGAGGTCTCCATGGCCAGATAACAGGCGATCACGGCCGTCCGGGCGTCCTCGCCGGTCAGCGCCCGGAGGCCGGAGGCGACCGCCTCGGCCAGCGCCTCCCCGCTGAGCGCGCCGGCGCCGCTGGTGGTCCGGTAGCCGAACCGGTACCGGCGTAGGCGGCGCTCCCGCAGCCAGCGGACCAGCTGCACCACCACCGTCACCACCAGCACCAGCACCAGGGCGAGCCCGATCAGGGCCACCAGGATCTCGACCCAGTTGGTCTTGGTGCTCGGATGCCCCGGGTCCATCCTGGGGGTGTACGAAGGGGCGCGGCTCGGGAGGGGCTCGGGGGCGGGGTCGTGCTCGCAGGACTTCGCGGCGAGCAGCAGCAGGAACAGCGGCAGCACGACCACCGTCAGCCGCAGCACCGTGGTGGCGGCCGCCGCCAGCCGCTCGGTCACCGGGCTCGGCCCCCGCCCCTGCCACGCCTCGGCGAGCACCGACCGGTACCGGACGGCCACAGCGATCCCAGCGGCCCCGAAGGCCAGGCCGAGCAGCCAGCCGTACCGCGCGAGCGGCCCGGTGGCCACCAGCAGACCGGACCCCCGGGACGGCCGCAGCGCCAACGCGGCGAAGGCCAGACAGCCCACCGCCACCAGGGCCAGCACCGGCCGCAGCCGCCCCCCTGGCCCGGGCACACGTCCGCCCATGCCGCTCTCTCCCCCGTACGTCCCCCGCGCCCCCTGCGTCCGGGCAGCGAATTCGTGCAGCTTCGCACACGAGTGGTCGCCGTGTCAGCAGATGATCCGTCAGGAGGGGACAGCTGAGGAGGCATCAGGCAGCCGCACCTGCCCGGGAGGCCGCCGCCCCCTGCCCGGCCGGACAGCGGGCCACCGAGGGGCCCGTCCTGACGGAGCGTCGGACGGGCTGCCGCAGGCTTCCCGCGCTCGGCCCCGGCCGGAGGTCAGGCCTCGCTGCGGATGATGGCGAAGCGGGCGCCGAACGGGTCGGTCAGCCAGGCCATCCGGCCGATGCCCGGGGCGTCCATGCCGGGGAGCAGCACGGCGCCGCCGTGGGACGTCGCGCGCTCGATGGCCGCGTCCGGGTCGGTGACCTCGAAGTACGGGAGCCAGGCGGCGTCCTGGTGGCCGGGCTGGGCCGGGGCGATGCCGCCGAAGGAGGCACGCTGCTGGTCCTCGCCCTCGGCGGTGGAGAGCACGGTGTACGTCATCCCCGGCACCTCGACCTGCTCGTAGCGCCAGCCGAAGAGCGTGCCGTAGAAGCCCCGGGCCCCCGTCGGGTCGGGCGTGTGCAGCTCGGCCCAGCAGAGGGTGCCGGGGACGGTGGTGGCCTCCAGCCCCGTCGTCCCGCCCGGCTGCCAGACCGCGAACTCGCCGCCCGCCGGATCGGTGAACGCGGCCAGCCGACCCGCGTCGAAGACGTCGTCGGGGGAGAGCCGGACGGTGCCGCCGGCCTGCTCGACGGACTCGGCGGTGGCGTCCGCGTCCGGCGTCCGGAAGTACACCGTCCAGGCGGAGTGCGCGCCCTCCTCGGTGAGCGGGCCGAGCGCGGCGACCGTCTTCCCGTCCTGCCGGAAGAAGCCGTACCCGCCGGCCTCGAACCCGGCCGACTCGAAGGACCAGCCGAACACCGCCCCGTAGAAGGCGGCGGCCGCCCCGGTGTCCGGGCTGCCCAGGTCCAGCCAGTTCGGCGCGCCGGTCCGGAAGTCGGTGCTGAGCATGGCGGAGCGCTCCCTCGGAGGACGGCGGTCGGTCGGACCCGCCCAGACTGCCACCGCCCACCGACAACCGCCCGCCGGGCCTGACGGACCGTCACCCGAACGGCAGGACCACCCGGAGCGCCTCCACCGCTTCGCGCTCCCCGGCGACCTCGACCGCCGCCCGTTCGCCGCGCCCGAACGCGAACAGCACCAACTCGCCCGGCTCGCCCCGCACCTCGACCGCCGGCCCGCCCTGCCGCCCCACCGCCACCGACCGGCCGTCCGGCCGCCGCAGCACCAGCAGGACCGGCAGCCGCCGCCCGGCCTCCAGCCGGACCAGCATCGGCAGCCGCTTCCACAGCAGCTCCGCCATCGACGGGGCGACCGGCTCCGCCGTCCACTCCGGCCCGGCCCGGCGGACGTCCTCGGCGTGCACGTAGTACTCGACCAGGTTGGCCGCCTCGTCCACGCTCGGCAGCGCGAACGGCGAGAGCCCCGGGCCGGTGCGCACCAGCCGCAGCAACTCCTCGTACGGACGGGCCCGGTACCGCTCCTGCACCCGGGCCGTCCACCCCGCCAACGGCCCGATCCGGATGCCCGCCGCCGCGTCCAACCGCCGCTCCCGCAGCACCAGATGGGCCGCCAGGTCCCGCGCGGTCCACCCGACGCACAGCGTCGCCCCGTCCGGCCCCGCCGCCGCCAGCAACCCGGCCAGCCGCTCCCGCTCCCCACGCGCAAAGCTCGTCATGCCGCCACCCTAGTGCCGTGCCTGTGCGGTCAGGGTGCGGGCGTCGCCCCGGTGAGGTGGCCGGTGAGCTTGCGGCCCTGCTGGCTGTTGCTGGCCGACAGGGTGCAGGAGGCGTCGCGCAGGCCCTGGCCGTAGTACTTCACCGACGGGCCGATCGGGTAGCCGAAGTACGGCCCGCCGGAGGGCTGCTCGGCCTGCCACTCGGCGGTCGGCGGCTTGCAGAGTTCGCGCAGGGCGCGGGCGATGTCGGCGTCGTCGGCCAGGCCCTCCGGGAGCTTGACCACGGCCACCGCCTCACCGTCGTGCGGGGCCTCGCAGGGGCGCAGCTCGGGCAGCGTGATCACCTTGCTGAGCTGCGGGTGGTCGAAGCACTCGCCGGGCCAGAAGAACGGGTACGGCGGTCGCTCCCTGGTCGGCGAGGGGCCCGGCGACGGCGAGGCGCTCGGGCTCGGCGGCGGGGCCGCGGCCTTCTTCTTCGCCGGCTCCGGCCAGAGCAGCACCACCGCACCCACCACCAGCACCGCCACGGCCACCACCGTGGCCACCACCCGCCGCCGCTTCATCCCGACCCCCCTCAAGACTCCCGGACCCCACATTCTGTCCGCCCGCACCCCGCCCCGTCAGGACATTCCCCGACCCGGTCCAGGCCGCGCGGGGCCGGGCGCCCGGCAGCAGCATGTAGGGAGGACGAGCCACGGGAGGCACCCATGTGGTGGGAGCCCACGGATACGGAGACCGAGCGGTTATCCGGCGAGGCGCACCGGCTGGTGGCCCTGCTGCGGTCGGCCCTCGGGAGCGCCGAGCCGTTCCGGCAGCCCCTGGTCTGGGGAGCCGGCAGCGCTCCCGGGGCGGACGGCCGCTGGAGCCACCCGCTGCTGGTGGTGAACGGCGCGGAGACCGGGCCGGTCGGCCCCGGCCGCTACCGATGGGAGGACTTCCGCCGGCACCCCTCGCCGGTGGCGGAGTTCCTGGTCGGCTGGAGCCCGCCGGCCGGCACCTGGGTCGACGTGACGGGCCGCCCCGTCCCGGCCGCCCGGGTCGACCCGACCGATCAGGTGCTCGCCCCGCCCGGCGGCCGGGGCACCGTCGGCCTGACGTGCACCCACGAGGGCGGGCCGGCCTTTCTGACGGCCGGTCACCTGGTCTCCGGCAGCGGTGGCCGGGTCGAGGTCGCGGCCACCGGCGACGGCGCCCCGCTCACCTGGGTGAGCGGCCAGGTGGTCGGCTGGCACGACCCCCTGGGCCTCGGCCCGGCCGGCGGCTACGACTACGCGGTGGTCCGGCTGGCCCCGCCGGACGACACCGCCGCCGTCAGCCACCGCGGCCCGCTGCCCGCGCCGGGCCCGCCGCACGCCCCGCTCGCCGTCTCCGTCTACGGCGGCCGCTCCGGCCGCTGCCGCGGCTCCGTGACCGGCGCCCTCGGCCAGCTCGGCGACGCGGACCGGCAGTGGCTGACGGTCTGGCAGGTCGCCGTCCAGGGCCCGCTCGGGCCGGGCGACTCCGGCAGCCTCGCGATGGTCGACTCCGACCCCCACCGGGGCCGTCTGCTCGGCCACCTCGTCGGCGGCACGATGACCGTCCCGCACGCCTTCGACCACTGCTACGTCCAGGACCTGCACGCCTGCCTCGCCCACCCGGACGGGCCGGACGTGTCCCTCTGAGACCACCCGAACCCGCCGACCCGCCCGGACCCGCCGACGCGCTGACGCGGTGCACACTCCACCCGGAGGACCTGATGAGCACCATCCGCAGCATCGCCAAGGCGGCCCACCTCCGCACCGAGGCGGCCGCCGTGCCCCTGCTCGGCCCCCCTGGGCCGAAGACCGTCGCCGTCCAGGCCGTAGCCGTCCGGCCCGCCGACGGGCAGCAGCCCGGCGGGGCCGTCGCGGCGGCCAAGGGCAAGGTCTCCGACCTCAGTTCACTGCTCAACACCGTCCCGGTGGAGGTGGTGGGGCTCTACACCACCGTGCTCGGCGTGCTCACCGGCGTGCTGGCGGACGACGCGCGGAACAGCTACCTCCCGCTGCGGTGGTGGCTCTACGGCGGCTGCGTGCTCGCGACCGTGCTGGCCGTCCCGCTGGCGTACTCCCTCGACAAGGTCCCGGCCGCCACCGGGCGGCCGGGGACGGTGCCCGCAGGAGGAGGCGACCAGCAGAAGCCGCCCGGGGTGGCCGGAGTGGCCGGGCCGCCCGCCCTGCCCTCCGCCGCGCCGGCCGCCGTGGAGGCCCCGGCGGTGGAGCCCCCCGCCGGGCCGGCCCCGGGCCGCGACCGCCGGGGGCCGCTGGCGGAGACCTTCATGGCCGCCTTCTCCTTCGCGGTCTGGGGCCTGGTCATCCCGGAGTCCCCGCTCTACCTGCTGTACGACACCCCCACCCTTCCCGTGCTGGTCGCCCTCCTCAGCGCGGCCGGGGCCTTCGTGGCCAACAACGTCTTCGGCCCCTGGCTCGACCGCCCGGCCCGCCGCATCAAGATCTCCTGGAGCTGACCCGCCGGAACCGGCCCGGTACGCTGCCTGCGGCACGACCCTGCATCCAAGGGGTCAACTCATGCGCGTAGGCATCGTCGGTCACGAGGGGCTCTCCGACCTCAGCGAGATGCTGGTCCGGGGCGAACTCTGGCGCCTCGTCACCTCCCACACCACCCACGACCTGGTCGGGGTCAGCTGCCTCGGCCAGGGCCCGGAGAGCTGGTTCGCCCAGTCGGTGCTGGACCACGGCGGCAAGCTGGAGGTCGTCCTCTCCGCGACCGCCGCCCAGGCCGGCGCCTTCGCCGGCCCCGCCCGCGCCACCGTCCGCGGCCTGCTCAACCAGGCCAACGCCGTGCACCGCCTCGCGCCCGAGCGGCACGGCGGCCTCGGCGACGACACCTGCACGGCGATGGTCGGCATGATCGACGAGCTGGTCGCGGTCTGGGACGGCGTCACCCCGGGCGCCCCGGCCGAGCTGGTGGCGGCCGCCCGCGCGGCCGGTCTGTACGTCGAGCTGGTCTGGCCGCCGGGATGTGAGAGCCCGTCAGCCGGAGGCGCCGAACGCCTCTGAGACGAGGGCCGGTCGGGCGGGGCCGAGCTGCCACAATGGGGCTCATGTCGATCACTCCCGCCGTCCCCGGCAGCACCGCGCTCGACCCGGCGATCGCCGCCAGGCTCAAGCGCACCGCCGACGGCCTGCTCCCCGCCGTCGCCCAGCAGTACGACACCGGCGAGGTGTTGATGCTCGGTTGGATGGACGACGAGGCGCTGCACCGCACCCTCACCACCGGCCGCTGCACCTACTGGAGCCGCAGCCGCAACGAGTACTGGGTGAAGGGCGACACCTCCGGCCACGTCCAGGCGGTCAAGTCGGTCGCCCTGGACTGCGACGGGGACACCCTCCTGGTGAAGGTCGACCAGACCGGCGCGGCCTGCCACACCGGCGCCCGCACCTGCTTCGACGCCGACGTGCTCCCGCTCTCCTGAACCGCTGACCTCCCTTTCGAGCCTCCGCTCCTTCGACCGAACGGTGCCCAGCCCCATGGATCTCGAGACCTTCCGCAAACTCGCAGTGGACACCCGGGTCATCCCGGTCTCCCGCCGGCTCCTCGCGGACGGCCTCACCCCGATCGGGCTCTACCGCAGCCTGGCCGGGGAGCGTCCGGGCACCTTCCTGCTGGAGTCGGCCGAGCAGGGCAACTGGTCGCGCTACTCCTTCGTCGGAGTGCGCAGCGCCGCCACCCTCACCGCCGACCAGGACGGCAACGCCCGCTGGCACGGCACCCCGCCGGTCGGCATCCCCACCACCGGCGACCCGCTCGCGGTGCTGCGCGCCACCCTGGAGGCGCTGCACACCCCGCGCCACGACGACGACGGCCTGCCGCCGCTCACCGGCGGCCTGGTCGGCTACCTCGGCTACGACGTGGTGCGGCGGCTGGAGAAGCTGCCCAACCTCACCCCGGACGACCTCAAGCTCCCCGAGCTGACCATGCTGCTGGCCACCGACCTCGCGGTGCTGGACCACGCCGACGGCTCCGTGGTGCTGATCGCCAACGCGGTCAATCACAACGACCTGGCCTCCGGGGTGGACGAGGCGTACGCGGACGCGACGGCCCGCCTGGACGCCATGCAGGCCGACCTGTCCCGGCCGGTCGACCCGGGCCTGGCCACCTTCACCCCGACCTCGGTGGAGCCCCACTCGCCGTTCGGCGGGGCGCCCTACCGGGCCGCCGTGGAGGAGGTCAAGGAGCGCATCCGGGCCGGCGAGGCGTTCCAGGTGGTGCCCTCGCAGCGCTTCGAAGTGCCGTGCGCCGCAAAGGCTTTGGACGTCTACCGGGTGCTGCGCACCACCAACCCCAGCCCGTACATGTACCTGTTCCGCTTCCCCGGCCCGGACGGCACCGCTGAGGGCGGCTTCGACGTGGTCGGCTCCAGCCCGGAGGCGCTGGTCAAGGTGACGGACGGTCAGGCGATGCTGCACCCGATCGCCGGGACGCGGCACCGCGGCGCCACCCCGCACGAGGACGCCGAGCTGGCCGCCGAGCTGCTGGCCGACCCCAAGGAGCGGGCCGAGCACCTGATGCTGGTCGACCTGGGCCGCAACGACCTGGGCCGGGTCTGCGAGCCGGGCAGCGTCGAGGTGGTCGACTTCATGTCGATCGAGAAGTACAGCCACGTGATGCACATCGTCTCCACCGTCACCGGCAAGGTGGCCCCCGGCCGCACCGCCTTCGACGTCCTCACCGCCTGCTTCCCGGCCGGCACCCTCTCCGGCGCCCCCAAGCCGCGCGCCATGCGGATCATCGAGGAGCTCGAACCCACCCGCCGCGGCCTCTACGGCGGCTGCGTCGGCTACCTCGACTTCGCCGGCGACTCCGACACCGCCATCGCCATCCGCACCGCCCTCCTCCGCTCCGGCACCGCCTACGTCCAGGCCGGCGCCGGCGTGGTCGCCGACTCCGACCCGCACTCCGAGGACACCGAGTGCCGCAACAAGGCCGCCGCCGTCCTCCGCGCCGTCGCCACCGCCAACACGCTCCGCAGCAGCTCGCTATCGTGAGCAGCGTCACGTCAGGTCGCACAGGGAGGCGGCGAGCATGACCGCGATGAGCACCGAGAGCGCCTGGGACGTCCTGGAGGGCGTGAACCTGCCCGAGGGCTACAAGGTCGAGATCACCGACGGGAAGATCATCATGACCCCCCAGGGCGAGAAGCAGTGGAAGGTCATCCTCAAGGCTGCGCCCCAGATCGAGCAGCAACTCGCAGGCCAGGGCGACATCCTCTCGGACGTCATGGTGGACTTCCCGTCCAGGTCGTACGGCTATGCCCCTGATCTGGCGGTGGTCGCCCCCGGAGCGGTGCACAACAGCCGGGGCCGCTACGAGTGGCACGACCTCGAAGCCGTGTTGGAGGTTGTCTCCAAGTCGGGCCAGGACAACGACTTCGTCAAGAAGCGCACGCTCTACGCGGAATGTGCCGTCCCGGTGTACGTGGTGATCGACCCCGCCACCTCCGTCTGCACGGTGTACCGCGAGCCCAGCCGCACCGGTGTCTACCAGTCTCAGGAGGAGGTGCCCTTCGGCAGCGACCTGCGGCTGCCGCTGGAGGGCCGCGAGCTGACCATCCGTACCGACGGCTTCCCGTCCGACCCCCGGTGAACCGTCGGTGTACGGCTCGGGGATAGTGGACGGGTGACCACCGAGCTGCCTTCGCCCCGTACCGCCGACGCCTCCGAGAGTGCCGCCGTCCCGAAGCCGACGGGGCGGCGGATGCTCGGGGTGATGCTGGGGTGCACGGTGTCGGGGGCGGTGCTGGTGCTGACGGCGGTGAGCCGGGTGTGGGCCGAGGGGACGGCCGGGGGGCAGCTGGCGGTGACGGCTACCGGGAGTGCGGTGTCGGGGCTGCCGGGCGGGCTGGCGCTGGTCGGGCTGGCCTCGGCGGTGGCGGTGTTCGCGGTGCGCGGGGTCGGCAAGCTGGTGGTCGGCGCGCTGCTGACGCTGGCCGGGCTCGGCGCGGCGGTGGCCGCGGTGCTGGGCGCCACGGACAGCGCGGCGCTGCACTCGGCGGCGGCCAAGAAGCTGGCCCTGGTGAGCGCCTCGGCCGAGCAGGTGAGCCACACCGCCTGGCCGTGGGTGGCCTTCGCGGGCGGCCTGCTGCTGGCGGCGGCGGGCGCCCTGACGGTCCGTCACGGACGGTCCTGGCCCGCCATGGGCGCCCGGTACGAGGCCCCGGCCCGCAAGCCGGCGCCGAAGGCGAAGGCCACGGGCACCCCGGCGGACCTCTGGCAGGCCCTGGACCGCGGCGAGGACCCGACCGCGTAGGGAGCGCCCCGCAGGGGCGCGGGGAACTAACTGCGCGCTGGGGAACGGCAGTACGTGCAACTGGCTGACGTGCCCCGATCTGGCGCTGGTCCGCCTTCCGTACCCGCGCAGTTCCCCGCGCCCCCGGTGTGACCAACGCGGCGTACCCCCGCTTGGGGCCGGGTGTGTGGGCCCGGCACAATGGAGCAGTCAACCCGTCGGGCGCCCGCAGCCCGGTCGGGCCCCGGAGACTCAAGGAGCACCATCAGATGTCGGCAACCGCGCACGGCCACACTCCCGCCGCCTGGACCGGCTCGACCATCGCCTTCATCGGCTTCACGGTCAGCGGCGTTGCGATGATCATCCCCGCCGTCTGGCTCTTCTGGGTGGGCCTGGGCGTGGTCCTGCTCGGCGGTGTCGTCGCCAAGGCGATGTCGATGGCGGGCATGGGCAAGCAGCCCAGCCCGTACTACGCCACGCCGGAGGAGACCATCGCCCGTCGCGAGCTGGCCGCCAAGGCCGCCGCGGGCGTCTGAGCCACGGTCAGCACGCGGGAGCGGTGGGGCGCGCGGAGCGCCCGGCCGCTCCCGTTCGCATGACACGCACCCCTGGCTGAGGGGTGCGCCCCCGCCCCCGGGGCAGAATCGCCCCTGTGACCGCCGCCCCGCAGCCGAAGCCCGTCGCCGCCCCGCCCTCCCGGGCGCGCCGGGCGGCCCGTCCGCTGCTGGCGCTGGCGGCGGTGGCGATCCCCACCCTCTACGTCGCGGCGGTCGACCCGAACACCCCCGGCCACTACCCGGTCTGCCCGGTGCTGGCCGCAACCGGCTGGTGGTGCCCGGGCTGCGGCGGGCTGCGGGCGGTGCACGCGCTGGCCCACGGCGACCTGGCCACCGCCGCGCACGACAACCTGCTGGCGGTGGTGCTGGCGATGGTCGCCGGGCTGCTGTGGAGCGGCTGGCTCTGGGCGGCGCTGACGGGTGGTCAGCCGCCGAAGGTGAGGTTCGGGCTGCCGCAGGCGGTGCTCCTGCTGCTGGTGCTGGCGGTGTTCATGGTCTACCGCAACCTCCCGTTCGGGGCCGCGCTGGCACCGCCGGTGGTCTGAGCGGGTCCACGTCAGGGCGCGCCACCCGGTCCGCTCCGCGAGACGCGCGCCGGGCGGATGCGGTTCGCGCCCCCCGCGCCCGATACCATCGAGGAGCCGACGGGGGCCGGAAGTTCCGCGCAGTTCAGCTGGACGGAGTCCGACGCCCGCGGTGTAACACCCGACGAGCCGGGCTTTCGCCCGGCGGAATGATGGGGGCGCCGCGTGAGTGTGCTCGACGAGATCATCGACGGGGTCCGTGCGGACCTCGCCGAGCGGCAGTCCCGGGTCTCCCTGGACCAGCTCAAGGAGCTGGCCGCGAAGGCTCCCGACGCCAAGGACGGGGTGGCCGCGCTGCGCGGTGACGGCGTCCGGGTGATCTGCGAGGTCAAGCGCTCCAGCCCGTCCAAGGGGGCCCTGGCGGCGATCGCCGACCCGGCCGCCCTGGCGCTCGACTACGCGGCCGGTGGTGCCGCCGCGATCAGCGTGCTGACCGAGCAGCGCCGCTTCGGCGGTTCGCTGGCCGACCTGGACGCCGTCCGCGCGGCGGTGGAGACCCCGCTGCTGCGCAAGGACTTCATCGTCACCGCCTACCAGCTCTGGGAGGCCCGCGCCCACGGCGCCGACCTCGCGCTGCTGATCGTGGCGGCCCTGGACCAGCCGGCCCTGGTGTCGCTCATCGAGCGCGCCGAGTCGATCGGGCTCACCCCGCTGGTCGAGGTGCACGACGAGGAGGAGATCGCGCGTGCGGTGGACGCCGGCGCGAAGATCATCGGCGTCAACGCCCGCAACCTCAAGACCCTCGAGGTGGACCGGAACACCTTCGGCAACGTGGTGGACGCCATCCCGGCGCACATCGTGAAGGTGGCCGAGTCCGGCGTGCGCGGCCCGCACGACCTGATCGCCTACGCCAACCTCGGCGCGGACGCGGTGCTGGTCGGCGAGTCCCTGGTGACCGGCCGGGACCCGAAGGCGGCCGTGGCCGACCTGGTCGCCGCCGGTGCCCACCCGGCGCTGCGCAACAACGGGCGGGGCTGACCCGCGGATGAACGCCCGCCTCGCCCCCGGCTGCCGCCCGCGCGGCTGCCGCGCGCCCGCGCGCCGGGTGCTGGGCCGGCGGGTCCGGTACGTGATCGGTTGCGAGCCTGGGCAGGTGCCCGGCCGGCGATGGCGAAGGACGCACGGCTGACGCTCCGTCAGCACGCACGTCAGACACGCCACTTCACCGATTTCACGAGGACGTAACTGCCATGTCCGAAAAGGACTACCTGCCAGGCACCCAGGTCCCCGACGCCCGGGGGTACTTCGGGGCGTACGGCGGCCGCTTCATCCCGGAGGCGCTGGTCGCCGCCGTCGAGCAGGTCGCCGAGGAGTACGAGAAGGCCAAGGCCGACCCGGCCTTCGCGGCCGAGCTGGACGGGCTGCTGAAGGACTACACCGGCCGCCCGAGCCCGCTCACCGACGTGCACCGGTTCTCCGCCGAGGCCGGCGGGGCGCGGATCCTGCTCAAGCGCGAGGACCTCAACCACACCGGCTCGCACAAGATCAACAACGTGCTGGGCCAGGCCCTGCTGACCCGCCGGATGGGCAAGACCCGGATCATCGCCGAGACCGGCGCCGGCCAGCACGGCGTGGCCACCGCCACCGCCTGCGCGCTGTTCGGCTTCGAGTGCACCGTCTACATGGGCGAGGTCGACACCCAGCGCCAGGCGCTGAACGTGGCCCGGATGCGGATGCTCGGCGCCGAGGTGGTGGCCGTGAAGTCCGGCAGCCGCACCCTCAAGGACGCCATCAACGAGGCCTTCCGCGACTGGGTGGCCAACGTGGACTCCACCCACTACCTGTTCGGCACGGTGGCCGGGCCGCACCCCTTCCCGGCCATGGTCCGGGACTTCCACCGGGTGATCGGCATCGAGGCCCGCGAGCAGGTGCTGGAGCGGACCGGGAAGCTCCCGGACGCGGTGGTCGCCTGCGTCGGAGGCGGCTCCAACGCGATGGGCATCTTCCACGAGTTCATCCCGGACGCGGGCGTCCGGCTGATCGGCTGCGAGGCGGCCGGCGAGGGCGTGGACACCGAGAAGCACGCGGCCACCCTGACCAAGGGCGACCCGGGCGTGCTGCACGGCTCGCGCACCTACGTGCTCCAGGACGAGGACGGCCAGACCATCGAGTCGCACTCGATCTCGGCCGGTCTGGACTACCCGGGCGTCGGCCCGGAGCACGCCTGGCTGAAGGACACCGGACGGGCCGAGTACCGCCCGGTGACGGACGACGAGGCGATGCAGGCGCTGCGCCTGCTGTCCCGCACCGAGGGGATCATCCCGGCCATCGAGAGCGCCCACGCGCTCGCCGGGGCGCTCAAGCTCGGCCGCGAGCTGGGCCCGGAGGCGACCATCCTGGTCTCGCTCTCCGGCCGCGGCGACAAGGACATGCACACCGCCGCCGAGTACTTCGGCCTGTACGACAGCAACGGGGGCAAGTGACCATGGCTTCGAAGTTGAGCGCGGTGCTGGCCGCCGCCAAGAACGAGGACCGCGCGGCCCTGATCGGCTACCTGCCGGCCGGCTTCCCGACCGTGGACGGCGGGATCGCCGCCGTGAAGGCGCTGATCGAGGGCGGCTGCGACGTGGTCGAGGTCGGCCTGCCGCACTCCGACCCGGTGCTGGACGGCGCGGTCATCCAGACCGCCGACGACATCGCGCTGCGCGGTGGCGTGAAGATCAAGGACGTGATCCGCACGGTCGCCGAGGTGGCCGCCGCGCACCCCGAGGCCGCGGTCCTGGTGATGACGTACTGGAACCCGGTCGACCGCTACGGCGTGGCCCGGTTCGCCGCCGACCTGGCGGCCGCCGGGGGAGCGGGCTGCATCCTGCCCGACCTCCCGGTGGAGGAGTCCGGCGAGTGGCGGGCGGCCGCGGCCGAGCACGGTCTGGACACCGTCTTCGTGGTCGCGCCGAGCAGCAAGGACGCCCGCCTGGCCGAGGTCACGGCGGCCGGCTCCGGCTTCGTCTACGCCGCCGCGGTGATGGGCGTGACGGGCACCCGGGCCGCCGTCGGCTCGATGGCCGAGGACCTGGTCGCCCGCACCCGGGCCACCACCGAGCTGCCGGTCTGCGTCGGCCTCGGGGTCTCCAACGCCACCCAGGCCGCCGAGGTGGCCGGCTTCGCGGACGGCGTGATCGTCGGCTCCGCCTTCGTCCAGCGCATCCTGGACGCGGACGGCGAGCCGGCCGCGCTGGACGCGGTGCGCGCGCTCGCCGCCGAGCTGGCCGTGGGGGTCCGCAAGCGCTGACGGCATCCGCCGCCCGACCGAGGCCCGTGCGAACCCCCTGGGAGCGCACGGGCCTTGGCGTTCCGTCAGCGATTCATCGGTGTTCCGTCAGGGACGACACACCGGTGAGCTGCCCCGTCCGGGTGAAGTACCGGGCTCCGACGCATCGGTGGGGATTGACCGGCGTTGAGTGGAGGGACGAGTTCGTGTGCGGTACGGACCGTTCCCGACCGAAGGAGTCCGCCCAGTGCCCTGTTTCCACCGTGCCGTCCTGCTCCGGGCGGCGGTCGCGGCCCTGGTGCTCGGCGTGGCGATGGGGGCGGAGGCGACGGTCGGCCCGGCGATGGCCCGGCGCGGGGTGGAGCGGGCCGAGCACGAGGCTTACCGCTGCGGCCAGTTGGCCAGTGCGGACTCGGCGGTCAGGGCCGGGCGCTCGCAGCCGGAGGGCCGGCCCCCACTGGGGGCGTCGGCCGAGCGGCTGCGCTGCCGCCAGGTGCGCTGACCGGCCGCCGGTGAGATCGGACATACACGCTATTCCATCACTCATTCGGCTTAAGGTGCGAATGTGGAGTAACCGCCATTCATCCCCTACGGTTCATCAGGAAGCGTGAGCGGCAGCCACGTCACGACGAACCGATGGGGGAGGACACCCGATGCCCAGTCAGAACACCGCCCTGCGCAGAGCGGTGGACGGCCCGCCCGGCGAGTGGTTCGGCCTGGTGGTCCGGCTCGGCCTGGCGGTGGTCTGGGCTTGGGCCGGGCTGGCGAAGATCGCCGATCCGGCGGAGGCCGCCCAGGCGGTGCGGGCGTACGAGATCCTGCCCGAGTCTCTGGTCAAGCCGGTGGGCTACGGGCTGCCGTTCCTCGAAGTGACGCTCGCCCTGCTGCTGTTGATCGGTCTGGGCACCCGGATCGTCGCGATGGTCTCGGCCGTGCTGCTGCTCGCCTTCATCGCCGGGATCGCCTCCGCGTGGGCCCGGGGCATCTCGATCGACTGCGGCTGCTTCGGCGGCGGCGGTGCGGTCGACTCCTCGAAGACCGAGTACGCGCAGGAGATCGCGCGTGACACCGGCTTCCTGCTGCTGGCCGCCTGGCTGGTCTGGCGGCCGAGGACCAGGCTCTCGGCCGACGCCTGGCTCAACGCCTGAACGGCCCGCCCCCGCCCCGTACCTGACGGACTCCCGACGACTTCCCCCGCCCACCCGGCCCCCACCTTGGACGTACCGAGACATGAGCGAGAAGAACCGAGAAGGCAAGCGCACCGCCCGCGAGCGGATGCTGGAGGAGCGGGCCGCCGATGAGGCCCGGGACAAGCGCAAGAAGAAGCTGGCCATCGGCGGCGCGGTGCTCGCCGTGATCGTGGTCGGCGCGGTGATCGGCGTGGTGGTGCAGAACCAGCGCGACAAGCCGGACGCCCCCGTCGCCCACCCGGCCGGGACGATCGGCGACAAGAACCTGGTCATCCCGGACGGCCCGTCCAACGCGCCCTCCACGCTCACCGTCTACGAGGACCCGCGGTGCCCCGCCTGCGGCATCTTCGAGCGTGAATTCGCCTCCACGGTCGATCAATTGGAGGACGCCGGGAAGCTCCAGGGGAACTACCACCTGGTCTCCTTCATCGACCGCTCGCTCGGCGGCAAGGGCTCCAAGTACGGTGCCAACGCGCTGGCCTGCGCGCAGGACGCGGGCAAGTTCCGCGCGTACCACGACGTGATGTACAAGAACCAGCCCGAGGAGACCGCCGACACCTTCGGCACCAAGAGCACCCTGATCGACCTGGGCAAGCAGGTGCCGGGCCTGGACTCGCCCACCTTCGAGAGCTGCGTCAACGACAACAAGTACGCGGACTGGGTCTCGGCGGTGCAGCAGGACTTCGACAAGTCCAGCTACAAGTCGACCCCCACGGTGCTGCTCAACGGCCAGCCGGTCTACCCGAAGAACGCGGCCGGCGAGCAGATCTCCCCGGAGAACCTGGTCAAGTGGGTGGACGCGGCGAACGCCGGCAAGCCGCTCGGCACCGTCGCGACCCCGGCCCAGTAGCGAACGTTCGGAAGCTGTGACCCCGCGCGGTGCCGGAGTGCCGGGCGGGGTCGGGTAGCGTCGGCCCTGCCATGGAAATCGCATACATTCCGAGCCCGTCGCGGGGCGTCTACGAGCTAGGACCAATCCCGCTTCGCGCCTACGCGTTCTGCATCATCATCGGTGTCGTCGTGGCCGTCTGGCTCGGCAGCAAGCGCTGGGTCGCCCGCGGCGGCGCCAAGCACACCGTCGGGGACATCGCCGTCTGGGCGGTGCCGTTCGGTCTGGTGGGCGGCCGCCTCTACCACGTGATCACCGACAACCAGCTGTACTTCGGGGAGGGCCGGAACCCGGTCGACGCCCTGAAGATCTGGGAGGGCGGCCTCGGCATCTGGGGCGCGATCGCCCTGGGCGCGGTCGGCGCCTGGATCGGTGCCCGCCGCCGGGGCGTGCCGCTGCCCGCCTACGCCGACGCGATCGCCCCGGGCATCGCGCTGGCCCAGGCCTGCGGCCGCTGGGGCAACTGGTTCAACCAGGAGCTGTACGGCCGGGCCACCGACCTCCCCTGGGGTCTGGAGATCGACAAGGTCGAGTCGGACGGCACGAGGATCGTCGGGGTCTTCCACCCGACCTTCCTCTACGAGTCGCTCTGGTGCGTCGGTGTCGCGCTGCTGGTGATCTGGGCGGACAGGCGCTTCAACCTCGGCCACGGCCGGGCCTTCGCGGTCTACGTCGCCGCGTACAGCGTCGGCCGGTTCTGGATCGAGGACCTGCGGATCGACGAGGCGCACCACTTCCTGGGCCTGCGGCTCAACGAGTGGACCGCGATCCTCACCTTCGTCGGCGCGATCGTCTACCTGGTGGTGGTCGGGAAGCTGCGCCCCGGCCGGGAGGCCCCGGACAGCATCGACCCGGCCTCGAACGTGGGCGAACTGACGGTGTCCGCACCGGAGTCCGCCACCGGTGACGAGACCCCCGCCGAGGCCCCGGCCGAGGCACCCGCCGACTCCGAGCGACCGGAGCCCGACCACAAGTCCTGACCTGCGATTTCCCAACTCCTCGGCCGCCCGCACCGTTTGGTGCCGGGCGGCCGAAGTCGTGTTCGGGAAGCCTTACTTTGCTGGAAAGCCCCGATACATCGGACTACCTTTCAAATCGTCACGAGAAGACCGCAACCACCTTCCTGAGGGGGGCCGATCGCCATGGCCGCGACCATCGCCGAGCCGATCGCCGAGGAGAATCCGATGCCGCGGATACCGGCCGAGGGGCACCACCGGGACGTCAACGGCGGGTGGCTGCGCCCGGCCGTGTTCGGCGCGATGGACGGGCTGGTCTCCAACTTCGCGCTGATGACCGGTGTGGTCGGCGGCGCGGCCTCCCCGAGCACGGTGATCATCACCGGGCTGGCCGGCCTGGCCGCCGGCGCCTGCTCGATGGCGGCGGGGGAGTACACCTCGGTGGCCTCCCAGCGCGAGCTGGTCGAGGCCGAGATCGAGGCCGAGCGGCTGGAGCTGCACCGCAACCCGCATGGCGAGCTGGCCGAGCTGGCCCAGCTGTACGTCTCGCGCGGGGTGGAGCCCGAGCTGGCGCACGAGGTGGCCCGGCAGCTCTCCGCCGATCCGGAGCAGGCGCTGGAGGTGCACGCCCGCGAGGAGCTCGGGGTGGACCCGCACGACCTGCCCTCCCCGATGGTGGCCGCGGTCTCCTCCTTCGCCTGCTTCGCGGCCGGCGCCCTGCTCCCGCTGCTGCCCTACCTGCTGGGCGCCACCTCGCTGGCCCCGGCCCTGGTGCTCTCGCTGATCGGCCTCTTCCTGTGCGGTGCCGTGGTGGCCCGGGTGACGGCCCGCGCCTGGTGGTTCAGCGGTCTGCGCCAGTTGGTGCTGGGCGGCGCGGCGGCGGCGGTGACGTTCGGGCTGGGCGCGCTGATCGGTGGTCAGATCGGCTGACCGGGGGAGCATGGCTATGACCTTGCGCACATGGTTGAGCTACTCGACCTGCGCAGATCCCGGCCGATCCGTGGTCCGGCCGCAGAATCTCATGCCGGGCTCGCCGATCGGCGCAGGATTCGCAGGGCACCCGTTCTCGGTATGTGGACAGTGGATTACACCGCTGTTTCGCTCCCGGGGGCAGGGGGCACACTGGTGGAGGCACGCGGCTCGGCACATGCTCCCGGCCCGTCCCCGATCCGTCAGGTTGAGCGCCCTGACCAGGGCGGATTGTCCGCACTGTGGACGAGGAATCCCACTGTCCGGTCAATCCGACATCATGTAACCTGCACGAAATCGCATGAGGGCCAACGTCGTCCCTACTGCACCAAGCACTTGCCAGAGACGACGACGGGAGAGCCGATGCTGTCTGCATCCATGCACTCCGCCAACGAGCCCGGTCAGGCCGCCGCGCGGCCGTACGCGCTCGTTCCGGATGCGCGACCCACTGCTCAGGGCCTGTACGACCCGCGAAACGAGCACGACGCCTGCGGCGTCGGTTTCGTCGCCACGCTGACCGGCATCGCCGACCACACGATCGTCGACCAGGCGCTGACCGTCCTGCGCAACCTGGAGCACCGCGGCGCCACCGGCGCCGAGCCGGACTCCGGTGACGGCGCGGGCATCCTGACCCAGGTGCCGGACGCGTTCCTGCGCGCCAAGGTCTCCTTCGAGCTCCCCGAGGCCGGCTCCTACGCCGTCGGCATCGCCTTCCTGCCCGACGAGGACGCCGCCGACGCGGCCGCCGTCGCGCAGATCGAGGCCATCGCCGCCGAGGAGGACCTGACCGTCCTCGGCTGGCGCGAGGTGCCGGTCACCCCCGACCTGCTCGGTGCCACCGCCCGCTCGGTGATGCCGCGCTTCCGCCAGCTCTTCGTCACCGGCGAGGGCAAGAGCGGGATCGCGCTGGACCGGGTCGCCTTCGTCGTCCGCAAGCGCGCCGAGCGCGAGGCCGGGGTGTACTTCCCCTCGCTCTCCGCCCGGACCATCGTCTACAAGGGCATGCTGACCACCGGTCAGCTGGAGCCGTTCTTCCCCGACCTGTCGGACCGGCTGTTCGCCTCCGCCATCGGTCTGGTGCACTCGCGGTTCTCCACCAACACCTTCCCGAGCTGGCCGCTGGCCCACCCGTACCGCTTCGTCGCCCACAACGGTGAGATCAACACCGTCAAGGGCAACCGGAACTGGATGACGGCCCGTGAGTCCCAGCTGGCCACCGACCTGATCCCCGGCGACTTGAGCCGGATCTTCCCGATCTGCACCCCGGACCACTCCGACTCGGCCTCCTTCGACGAGGTCCTGGAGCTGCTCCACCTGGGCGGCCGTTCGCTGCCGCACTCGGTGCTGATGATGATCCCGGAGGCGTGGGAGAACCACGCCACCATGGAGCCGGCCCGCCGCGCCTTCTACCAGTACCACTCCAACCTGATGGAGCCCTGGGACGGCCCGGCCTGCGTGACCTTCACCGACGGCACCAAGATCGGTGCCGTGCTGGACCGCAACGGCCTGCGCCCGGCCCGGTACTGGGTCACCGAGGACGGCCTCGTGGTGCTCTCCTCCGAGGTCGGCGTGCTCGACATCGACCAGGAGAAGGTCAGCCAGAAGGGCCGGCTGCAGCCCGGCAAGATGTTCCTGATCGACACCGTCGAGGGCCGGATCGTCCCGGACGAGGAGATCAAGTCCGAGCTGGCCGCCGAGCACCCGTACCAGGAGTGGGTGGACGCCGGGCAGATCGAGCTCAAGGCGCTGCCCGAGCGCGAGCACATCCACCACACCCACGCCTCGGTGACGCGCCGTCAGCAGACCTTCGGCTACACCGAGGAGGAGCTGCGGGTCATCCTGGCCCCGATGGCCAGGACCGGTGGCGAGGCGCTCGGCTCGATGGGCACCGACAGCCCGATCGCGGCGCTGTCCGAGAAGCCCCGGCTGCTCTTCGACTACTTCGTGCAGCTCTTCGCGCAGGTCACCAACCCGCCGCTGGACGCCATCCGCGAGGAGCTCGTCACCTCGCTGCTGTCCAACCTCGGGCCGGAGGGCAACCTGCTCGCCGCCTCCGCCGCGCACTGCCGCTCGATCGGCATCACCTTCCCGGTGATCGACAACGACGAGCTGGCCAAGCTGATCCACGTCAACCAGGACGGCGACCAGCAGGGCCTCAAGGCCGTCACGCTGTCCGGTCTCTACAAGGTCGGCGGTGGCGGCGAGGCACTGGCCGCCAGGCTGGCGGAGATCGCGGCCGAGACCGACGCGGCGATCGCCGACGGCGCCCGGATCATCCTGCTGTCGGACCGTCACTCCGACGCCGAGCACGCGCCGATCCCCTCGCTGCTGCTCACCTCCTCGGTGCACCACCACCTGATCCGCACCAAGCAGCGCACCCAGGTGTCGCTGCTGGTCGAGGCCGGTGACGTGCGCGAGGTGCACCACGTCGCGCTGCTGATCGGCTACGGCGCCGGCGCGGTCAACCCGTACCTGGCCATGGAGTCGGTCGAGGACCTGGTCGAGCAGGCGGTCTTCATCGAGGGCATCGAGCCCGAGAAGGCGATCAAGAACCTGATCAAGGCGCTCGGCAAGGGTGTCCTCAAGGTGATGTCCAAGATGGGCATCTCCACCGTCGCCTCCTACCGCGGCGCCCAGGTCTTCGAGGTCATCGGCCTCGACCAGGCCACCGTGGACGCGTACTTCGCGGGCACCACCACCAAGCTCGGTGGCATCGGCCTGGCCGAGATCGCCAAGGAGGTGGCCGCCCGCCACGCCAAGGCGTACCCGGCCTCCGGCATCTCCGCCGCGCACCGCGCGCTGGACATCGGCGGCGAGTACCAGTGGCGCCGCGAGGGCGAGCCGCACCTGTTCGACCCGGACACCGTCTTCCGGCTGCAGCACTCGACCCGCTCGCGCCGCTACGACATTTTCAAGCAGTACACCGAGCGCGTGAACACCCAGTCCGAGCGGCTCATGACGCTCCGTGGGCTGTTCAAGTTCGACGGCAAGGGCCGGGAGCCGATCTCGATCGACGAGGTCGAGCCGGTCTCGGAGATCGTCAAGCGCTTCTCCACCGGCGCCATGTCGTACGGCTCCATCTCGATGGAGGCGCACGAGACGCTGGCCATCGCGATGAACCGCCTCGGCGGCAAGTCCAACACCGGTGAGGGCGGCGAGGACCCGGAGCGCCTGTACGACCCGGAGCGCCGCTCGGCGATCAAGCAGGTCGCCTCCGGCCGGTTCGGCGTCACCTCCGAGTACCTGGTGAACGCGGACGACATCCAGATCAAGATGGCCCAGGGCGCCAAGCCCGGCGAGGGCGGCCAGCTGCCCGGCCACAAGGTCTACCCGTGGGTGGCCCGGACCCGGCACTCCACCCCGGGCGTCGGCCTGATCTCGCCGCCGCCGCACCACGACATCTACTCCATCGAGGACCTGGCTCAGCTGATCCACGACCTCAAGAACGCCAACCCGGACGCTCGCATCCACGTGAAGCTGGTCTCCGAGGTCGGCGTCGGCACCGTCGCGGCGGGCGTCTCCAAGGCGCACGCGGACGTGGTGCTGGTCTCCGGCCACGACGGCGGCACCGGCGCCTCGCCGCTCACCTCGCTCAAGCACGCGGGCGGCCCCTGGGAGCTCGGCCTGGCCGAGACCCAGCAGACCCTGCTGCTGAACGGGCTGCGCGACCGGATCGTGGTCCAGACGGACGGTCAGCTCAAGACCGGCCGCGACGTGGTCATCGCCGCCCTGCTGGGCGCCGAGGAGTTCGGCTTCGCGACCGCCCCGCTGGTGGTCTCCGGCTGCATCATGATGCGCGTCTGCCACCTGGACACCTGCCCGGTCGGCGTCGCCACCCAGAACCCGGTGCTGCGCGACCGCTTCTCCGGCAAGCCCGAGTTCGTGGTGAACTTCTTCGAGTTCATCGCGGAGGAGGTCCGGGAGATCCTGGCCGAGCTGGGCTTCCGCACCATCGAGGAGGCGGTCGGCCACGCCGAGCACATCAACGCCGCCGACGCGATCACCCACTGGAAGGCGGCCGGTCTCGACCTGGCCCCGCTGTTCCACGTGCCCGAGCTGCCCGAGGGCGCGGCCCTGCACAACACCACGGTCCAGGACCACTCGCTGGACAAGGCGCTCGACAACCAGCTGATCGAGCTGGCCGAGGACGCGCTGGAGCGCGGCGACTCGGTCCGCATCCAGCTGCCGATCCGCAACGTCAACCGGACCGTGGGCACCATGCTCGGCCACCAGGTGACGAAGCGTTACCGCGGCGAGGGCCTGCCCGAGGGCACCATCGACGTGACCCTGACCGGCTCGGCCGGCCAGTCCTTCGGCGCCTTCGTGCCCAAGGGCGTGACGCTCCGTCTGGAGGGCGACGCCAACGACTACGTGGGCAAGGGCCTCTCCGGCGGTGTGGTCATCGTCCGCCCGGCGCGGAACGCGGCCGCCATCGGCGCCGACGCCCAGAACCACGTGATCGCGGGCAACACCATCGGCTACGGCGCCACCTCGGGCCGGATCCACCTGCGCGGCAAGGCCGGCGAGCGCTTCGCCGTCCGCAACTCCGGTGCCACCCTGGTGGTCGAGGGCGTGGGCGACCACGGCCTGGAGTACATGACCGGTGGGCGGGTCGTCGTCCTGGGCGAGACCGGCCGCAATCTCGCGGCGGGCATGTCCGGTGGCATCGCCTACGTGCTCGACCTGCGCCCGGCCAACGTGAACGACGGCATGGTGGGCATCGAGGCCCCTTCCGCCGCCGACCGCGAGTGGCTGCGCGAGACCGTCCAGCAGCACTACGAGGAGACCGGCTCCACCGTCGCCGCCGAGCTCCTGGCCGACTGGGGCAGCGGGGTCTCCCGCTTCTCCAAGATCATGCCGACCGACTACAAGGCTGTGCTCGCCGCCAAGGACGCCGCTGAGCGCGATGGCCTCTCCGAGGCCGAGACCACTCGCAAGATGATGGAGGCGGCACATGGCTGACCCCAAGGGCTTCCTGACCACCGGCAAGCAGCTGGCCGAGCGCCGTCCCGTGGACGTCCGTCTGCGGGACTGGAACGAGGTCTACGTCGAGCGCAGCCTCCTGCCGATCATCAGCAAGCAGGCCGGCCGCTGCATGGACTGCGGCATCCCGTTCTGCCACAACGGCTGCCCGCTCGGGAACCTCATCCCCGAGTGGAACGACCTGGCCTTCCGTGACGACTGGAAGGGCGCCATCGAGCGCCTGCACGCGACCAACAACTTCCCGGAGTTCACCGGGCGGCTGTGCCCGGCGCCGTGCGAGTCGGCCTGTGTCCTGGGAATCAACCAGGACGCGGTGACCATCAAGAACGTCGAGGTCACCATCATCGACAAGGCCTGGGACAACGGCGGGGTCACCGCGCAGATCCCGGAGCGCCTGTCGGGCAAGACCGTCGCCGTGGTCGGCTCCGGCCCGGCCGGTCTGGCCGTCGCCCAGCAGCTCACCCGGGCCGGCCACACCGTGGTGGTGTACGAGCGCGCGGACCGGATCGGCGGCCTGCTCCGCTACGGCATCCCCGAGTTCAAGATGGAGAAGCGCCACATCAACCGCCGCATCGAGCAGATGCGCGCGGAGGGCACCCGCTTCCGCACCGGTGTCAGCGTCGGCGAGGACATCACCGGTCAGCAGCTGCGCGAGCGCTTCGACGCCGTGGTGGTCGCCGCCGGTGCCACCACCGCCCGTGATCTCCCGGTCCCGGGACGGGAGTTGAAGGGCATCCACCAGGCGATGGAGTACCTGCCGCTGGCCAACAAGGTGCAGGAGGGCGACTTCGTCGAGCCTCCGATCTCGGCCAAGGGCAAGCACGTCGTGGTGATCGGCGGCGGTGACACCGGTGCTGACTGCCTGGGCACCGCGCTCCGCCAGGGGGCCGCTTCGGTCACCCAGCTGGAGATCATGCCGCGTCCCAGCGACGACCGCCCGGCCGGCCAGCCCTGGCCGACCATGCCGATGACCTACAAGGTCACCTCCGCGCACGAGGAGGGTGGCGAGCGCGTCTACGCGGTCAACACCACCCACTTCACCGGCGACGAGGACGGCAACGTCCAGGAACTCCACCTGGTCGAGGTCGAGTTCAAGGACGGCCGGTTCCAGCCGGTCGAGGGCACCGAGCGGGCCATCCCGGCCCAGCTGGTCACCCTGGCGATGGGCTTCACGGGTACCGACGTGAAGAACGGCCTGGTCGAGCAGCTCGGCGTCGAGCTGGACGCCCGGGGCAACGTGAACCGGGACGCCAAGTTCGCCACCAACGTGGACGGCGTGTACGTCTGCGGCGACGCCGGCCGCGGCCAGTCGCTGATCGTCTGGGCCATCGCGGAGGGCCGTTCGGCCGCCGCCGCGGTGGACAGGTACCTGGGCGGCAAGACCGCGCTGCCCGCCCCGATCCGCCCGACCGACCGCCCGCTGGTGGTCTGACCACTTCCGGTGGTCACCTTCAAATCCCTCACCAGAAACCGCCGGACGCCTTCCGTTCGGCTGCATTAACCGCCAGCCCGTCAGAGCCGCCGGGCTCATGCGGTCTCGACGGCGCCTGCTCCCTCCCCGACCAAGCTGGGAGCAGGCGCCGTTTCTTGCGTTTCCGTCAGGTTAAGGACAGGTGGAAGCTGTACGTTCGCTGGATGTGCACGGGAACCTGACGACGACCTCCGTACCCTTTCCGGGTTCGCGCCCGATGTGACGTACGGGGCTCTGCTGGTCCGTCAGATTCTTGCTGGTCAAGTTAGTTGACGGTTGAATGTCAGGTTGCTTTCGGATCTGATGGGCCGCAGTGGTGAGCGAGCCGGGTTCGAACTCATCGGCCGACGCTGCCACTTCTTTTCGGTGCCCCACGCCCGAGTCCTGTCACCGCATCCGGACCGCCGCGCCAGAAAACGGGCGGTCCAGCGTATCCGAAACACGTCAATGCGGCACCGGCCCATTTCGGCCGTTGCCAGAGGAAGGACCAACTGTGGCTCAAGTGACGGCAGTTGAGGCTCAAGACTGGCTGATCGAGAAGATCGCCCACCGGCTCGGCTCCACGAGCGACCAGGTCTCGCCGGAGCAGTACTTCGACGAGCTGGACCTGGACTCCACCGAGGCGCTGATCCTGGCCGGGGAGATGGAGAGCTGGCTGGGCTTCGAGCTCGGCACCACCACGCTCTGGTACCACCCGACCATCAAGGACCTGGCGGCCCACATCGCGGAGGAGTGCAGCCGGCGTGCAGCCGCGTAGAAGCGGGCCCGCGCTGGTCCTGCCGCTGCGCCCGGCCGGACCGGGCGGCCGCACCGTCCACCTGGTGCACCCCGGGGCGCTGGCCGCCTCGGTGCACCGCACCCTGGCCGAGGCCCTGCCGGACGGGACCGGGCTGACCGTGCTGGACCTCTCCGCCCTGCCCGAGTACGGCGAGGCCGCCCTCACCGGCGGCCGGGCCGAGACCACTGTCGAGGCCCTCGCCGAACGGCTGGTCTCGGAGTTGGGCGATCACCAAGTCACCTTGCTGGGTTGGTCGTTCGGCGGTGTGGTGGCCCAGGCCATGGTGGAGCTGCTGCCCGCCGGGCGGCGGCCGGAGCAGCTGGTGCTGCTGGACAGCATCGCGCCCACCGAGGAGTACCAGCAGCCCGACGAGGCGCTCGAACCGCCGCTCCTGCTGGGCTGGTTCGCGATGTACCTGGGGGCCAAGCGCGGCCGCCCGGTGCCGCTCGACCCCGGGGCGCTGGCCGGCCTCGGGACGGACCAGGGCCTGCCCCTCGTCCTGGACGCCGCCACCGGCAGCGGCGCCCTGCTGCCGGACACCCCGCTGCCCGGCCTGCGCAAGCTCTACGACACCTACGTGGACGGCCTGTTGCGCAACAACCGGCTCACCGCCCCGCACCGGCCGGGCCCGTCGAGCGTCCCGCTGGTCCTGGTCAAGGCCGAGCAGAGCCTGATCCCGGAGGACCCCACGCTCGGCTGGCAGCCGCTCGCCCCGCGCGGGCTCGGCCTGGCCGTGGTCCCCGGGGACCACTACACGATGCTCACCCGACCGGACGCGACCCAGGCCATCGCCCGCCTGCTCGACCTCTGAGCACCGCGCTGCCCCGGCACCACACCCGCCCAGCGCCCCGCTCCGCCGCGTACCAGACCGCGCAACCGCCCCACCCCAGACCCTCGTTGGGCCCGGGCCGGGCGGCAGACCCGGCCATCCGACCAAGAGAGCCCGCCGTGAACCCTTCGCAGCCAGCGCACTCCCCGAAGCACACTCCCCTCGAACCCGGCAGACCGAGCGACCGCGAGCTCGACCGCCGCCTCGCCAACGACCCGATCGCCATCGTCGGCATGTCCGCCCTGTACCCCAAGTCCCGTGACCTGCGGGAGTTCTGGTCCAACGTGGTGGCGGCGGCCGACTGCATCGAGGAGGTTCCGGCCGACCACTGGGACCTGGACGAGCACTACGACCCGGACCCGAACGCCCCCGACAAGACCTACTCCCGGCACGGCGGCTTCATCCCCACCGTGGAGTTCAACCCGCTGGAGTTCGGCCTGCCGCCGAACACCCTGGAGGTCACCGACGTCCTCCAGCTGCTCAGCCTGATGGTCGCCCGCGACCTGCTCAAGCACGCCGGGGCCGACCAGGACTGGTACGACCCGTCCCGCACCGGCGTGGTGCTCGGTGTCACCGGCGCCAACCAGCTCACCCAGCCGCTCTCGGCCCGCCTGCAGACCCCGGTCATCAAGGAGGTGGCCCGCAGCGTCGGGCTCTCCGAGCAGGACGCCGAGGAGATCGCGGAGAAGTTCAAGCTGGCCTTCGCGCCCTGGGAGGAGAACTCCTTCCCCGGCATGCTGGGCAACGTGGTGGCCGGCCGGGTGGCCAACCGCCTCGACCTCGGTGGCATCAACATGACCATCGACGCCGCCTGCGCCTCCTCGCTCGGCGCGGTCAAGTCCGCGATCAGCGAACTGATCGAGGGCCGCTCCGACACCATGCTGGTCGGCGGCTGCGACGCCGAGAACACCATCTTCATGTACCTCTGCTTCGCCAAGACCCCGGCCTTCTCCAAGGCCGGCCGCATCCGCCCGTTCGACAAGGAGGCCGACGGCACCCTGATCGGCGAGGGCATCGGCATGCTGGCGCTGCGCCGGCTGGCCGACGCCGAGCGGGACGGCAACACCATCTACGCCGTGATCAAGGGCATCGGCGCCTCCAGCGACGGCCGCTTCAAGTCCATCTACGCGCCGCGCAAGGAGGGCCAGATGACGGCCCTGCGGCGGGCCTACCAGGACGCGGACTGCACGCCCGAGAGCATCGAGCTGTTCGAGGCGCACGGCACCGGCACCGCGGTCGGCGACGCCACCGAGCTCTCCGCGCTCGCCGCCGTGGTCTCCGAGTCCACCGAGGCCCGGCAGTTCGCCGCCGTCGGCAGCGTCAAGTCCCAGATCGGGCACACCAAGGCGGCCGCCGGCGCGGCCGGTCTGATCAAGCTCTCGATGGCCCTGCACCACAAGCTGCTGCCGCCCACCATCAACGTGGACGAGCCCAACCCGGCCATCGACTTCGAGAACAGCCCGTTCTACGTCAACACCGAGACCCGCCCGTGGATCCGCGACCCGGAGCGCGAGCGCCGCCGGGCGGCGATCTCCTCCTTCGGCTTCGGCGGCACCAACTTCCACGTGGTGCTGGAGGAGTACGGCGACGGGGACGACCTCAAGGTGCTCTTCCCGGTCGCCCGGGTGCACCACTGGCACGCCGCCACGGCGGGCGAGCTGGCGGGCGTGCTCGCCGGGCCGGGGTCCGGGTCGGAGTCGGCGGAGGTGGCTCCGGCCGGGCACGCCCGGATCGCGCTGGTCGCCCGTACGGCGGAGGAGCTGGCCGAGCTGCGCGCGCTGGCCGTCGCCGAGCTGGCCGCCAAGCCGGGCGCCACCGAGTGGGCGCACCCCAAGGGCGTCTACTTCCGTTCCACCGCAGGGGAGTTCGGCAAGGTCGGCGCGCTCTTCGCGGGCCAGGGCAGCCAGTACGTCAACCCGGGCCACCGGGCCGTGCTCGCCGTCCCGCCGCTGCGGGCGGCCTTCGACGCCGCCAACCGCCGTTTCGTCGGTGCCGAGCCGCTCTCCCGGGTGGCCTTCCCGCCGCCCGCCTTCGACCCGGCCTCCCGGAGCGGTCAGGAGGAGGCGCTGCGCCGCACCGAGTACGCGCAGCCCGCGATCGGCGCGCTGGCGGCCGGCCAGTTCCGCTACCTGAGCGACCTCGGATTCGCCGCCGAGGGCCACCTCGGCCACAGCTTCGGCGAGTTGACCGCCCTCTGGGCGGCCGGCGCGCTGGACGACGAGGCCTTCTTCGGCCTGGCCCGGGCCCGGGGCGCCGCGATGGCGCCGCCCGCCGAGGTCGGGTTCGACGCCGGTGCGATGGCCGCGCTCAGCGCGGACGACCGGCAGGTCGCCGAACTGCTGGCCGCCCGCGACGGGTTGGTGGTCTGCAACCGCAACGCGGCCGACCAGATCGTGGTCGGCGGCGGCACGGCGGAGATCGAGGCGCTGGTCGCGGCGGCGAAGGTCGCCGGAGTGCGGGCCAGCCGGCTGCCGGTCTCGGCCGCCTTCCACACCCCGTACGTGGCGCACGCGGTGGAGGCCTTCCGGACCAGTGTCGGGGAGGTCGAGGTGCGCGAGCCGCGCGGCCCGGTGTTCGCCAACACCCCCGGCGCGGTCTACGGCGCGGACGTCGAGGCCAACCGGGCCGTGCTGGCCGAGCAGTTGGTCAACCCGGTGCACTTCGCCGACCGGGTCGAGGAGATGTACGCGGCCGGCTTCCGCACCTTCGTGGAGTTCGGTCCGAAGGGTGTGCTGACCCAGCTGGTCCGCCGCATCCTCGGCGAACGCCCGCACCAGGCCGTCCAGTTGGACCCGGGCCCGGGTGGGGACGCCGACCTCGCGCTGAAGCGCGCGGTGGCCCAGCTGCTGGTGCTCGGCCTGCCGCTCACCTCGGCCGACCCGTACGTGGCGGCGGAGGCGGTGGAGGAGGCCGGGAAGAAGGGCATGTCGGTGCCGCTGAACGGCATCAACCACGTGTCGGAGCAGCGCAAGGCCGCGTACCAGGAGGCGCTGGACAACGGCTACCGGGTCTCGACGGCCCCCTCGGCCTCGGTTGCCCCGGCCGTCCGGCCGGCTCCGGCCGCCGTCGCGCCGTCGCTGCCGCCGGTGCCGACGCCCGCTCCGACCCCGACGCCCGCTCCGACCCCGGCGCCCGTGGTGCCCGTGGTGGCTCCTGTCGCGGTGGCCGTGCCGCCCTCCCTGCCGGTCATACCCCCGGCAGCCCCCGTACCTGCCCAGGAGGCAGCACCCGTGGAGCACGAACGCCGGTCCGACCGGCTGTCCGAGCTGATCAGCGATCACCTCGCCCTGCACGACGACTACATGAACGGCCAGATGCAGAGCGCCGAGCGGCTGGCCGGTCTGCTGGAGAACGCGGTCGACCAGGGCCGGCTCTCCGAGGTGCTCGGCGGCGTCACCGCCGTCAAGGAGCACGGCCTCGCCATCGGCCGCACCCACCTGCGGGCCAACGAGATCCTCCGCGACCTCGCCGCCCTGGAGCTCGGCGGCACCCCGGCACCCACCCCTGTGGTCCCGGCGCCCGTCGCCCAGCCGGTGCGAGTCGCACACGCCCCGGCCCCGGTCGCGCAGGTCGCCCCGGCTCCGACCCCGGTTCCGGCTGTGGCTGTGGCTCCGGCTCCGGTCCGGGAGATCGCCCCCGTGCCGGTCGCCCCGGTGGCCGCCCTGCCGCCCGCTCCGGTGGTCGCCCCTGTTGCTGCCCCGGCCCCTGTCGTCGCGGCTCCGACCGTTGACGTCGCGTCGGCGCTGCTGGCGGTCGTCTCGGCGAAGACCGGCTACCCGATCGACATGCTCGACCTGGGCATGGACGTGGAGGCGGACCTGGGGATCGACTCGATCAAGCGGGTCGAGATCCTGGGTGTGCTGTCGGAGCAGTTCCCGAGCGACACC
>NZ_JBVJLD010000011.1:113531-136434 GCF_055584905.1 Kitasatospora sp. NPDC088742
TAGACTCGATCAAGCGGGTCGAGATCCTGGGTGTGCTCTCGGAGCAGTTCCCGAGCGACACGCACATGGGCCCGGAGCAGCTCGGTGAGCTCCGTACCCTCGGTCAGATCGTGGAGTTCATGTCCGGCACGGTCGCCGCAGAGGTTCCGGCGCCGGTCGTCGCTCCGGCCGCCGCCTCCGCCGCCGTGCTGCCCGGCCGGCTGGGCCGGACCCACGCCACGCTGACCGAACTGCCGCTCCCGGACCGCCTGGTGGGTGCCTACCCGGCCGGTTCCGGTGCGCTGCTGGTGGACGACGGCGGGGAGCTGACCCCGGTGCTGGCCGAGCGGCTGGCCGCCGACGGCTGGCAGGTGCAGGTGCTCCGGCTGCCCGGGGTGACCCGGCAGATCGCGGGCGTCCGCGACCTGGCGCTGAACAGCTGGGGCGTCAACGAACTGGCGGACCGGATCGAGGAGTTGACTCAGGTCCGACTGGCCGTGAACCTTGCCGTCCGCCGGGACGGCGACTGGGCGGACGGCGTGCGCCGGCTGTCCCACGCGCTGCTCACCGCCAAGCACCTGGTCGAGCCGCTGACCCGGGCCGCCGACGGTGGCCGGGCCTGCTTCGCCACCGTGACCCGGCTCGACGGCGGCTTCGGCCTCGCGGGCGTGGACGAGGCGCTGGCCCCGTCCGGTGGTTACGGCGGTCTGGTGAAGACCCTCGCGGTGGAGGCCCCGGAGCTGTTCTGCCGGGCCGTCGACCTGGCGCCCGGCCTCTCCGACGCCGACGCCGTCGAGCTGCTGCTGGGCGAGCTGCTGGACGCCGCCGCCGAGCCGGTGCAGGTCGGGCACGACGGCACCCGCCGGGTGACGCTCGGTCTGCTGACCACCGATCAGCTGCCCGCGACCACCGAGCCGGTGGCCGCGCCGACCTCCGAGGACCTGATCGTGGTCACCGGCGGAGCCCGCGGCATCACCGCGCGCTGCGTGGTCGACCTGGCCGCCGCCCACAAGCCCGGCTTCCTGCTGCTGGGCCGTACCCCGCTGACCGGCGAGCCCTCGTGGGCCCAGGGCATCACCGGGGACGCCGAGTTGAAGGCCGCCGCCGTCGCGCAGCTGCGCACCGCGGGGGAGAAGCCGACCCCGAAGCGCGTCGAGCAGCTGTACCAGGCCGTGGTGGGTGAGCGGGAGATCCGTCGCACGCTGGCCGAGGTGCAGGCGGCCGGGGGCACGGCGGAGTACCTGGCGGTGGACATCACCGACGCCGCCGCCACCGCCAGGACGCTGGCCCCGTACGCCGCCAGGGTGACCGGTCTGGTGCACGGCGCGGGTGTGCTGGCGGACCAGCTGATCAGCGCCAAGAAGGCGAGCGAGATCGAGCGGGTCTTCGCTCCCAAGCTGACCGGGCTGCGCTCGGTGCTGGACGCGCTGCCCGCCGACGGGCTGCGGCACGTGGTGCTGTTCACCTCGGTGGCCGGGTTCTTCGGCAACCGAGGCCAGTCCGACTACGCGATGGCCAACGAGGCGCTCAACGCCTGGGCGGCCGGCTGGAAGCGCAAGCACCCGCAGGCCCGGGTGACCGCCCTCAACTGGGGTGCCTGGGACAGCGGGATGGTCTCGCCGCAGATCAAGGCGGTGTTCCGGGAGCGCGGTATCACGCTGATCCCGGAGGAGGTCGGAACCGCCCTGTTCACCGGCCAGTTCGCGCCGGAGCGCGGGCAGGACGTGGTGACGGTGCTCGGCCCGACGACCCCGCTCTCGGTCCGCGAGCAGTCGGTGCCGGAGGCGACGGTGCTGGAGCGCCGGCTGGACGTGCTGGCCGCCGACCCGATCGTGGCCGACCACGTGATCGGCGGGGTGCCGGTGCTGCCGGCCGCCGTCGCGCTCGGCTGGGCGGTCGGTGCGGTGGAGCGGCTCAGCGGGGGGACGGTCCGTCAGGTCCGGGACTTCGCGGTGCACAAGGGCGTCACCTTCGACGGCGGTGAGCACGGCAGCTTCCAGCTGGCGGCCTCCCCGGCCGGGGACGGTGCCACCACCGAGGTGGTGATCCGTTCGGTCACCGAGGACGGCGCGGTCCGTCCGCACTACGCGGCCGGTGTGGTGCTCGGCGCCGACCCGGCGGGCGAGGTGAACCGGCCGAGCATGGCCGGGCTGCCGGCCCTGGGCCAGGGCCGCGACGCGGCCGGCTTCTACGCCGACGGCACGCTCTTCCACGGCGAGGCCCTGCGCGGTCTGCGCCGGGTGCTGGCCGAGGACGAGTCCCGGCTGGTGCTGGAGGCGGCGCTGACCGAACTCCGGCCCGGGAACGGCGCGTTCGGGGGATCGCTGTACGGCCCCGGCACCGCCGACCTGCTGCTGCAGGCCGCCCTGGTGTGGATGCGGCTCTACCGCTCGACCGCGAGCCTGCCGCTCTCGGTGGCCCGGGCGGAGCTGTTCCAGGCGCTGCCGGACGGCGAGCCCTTCCTGATCGTGGTCGAGCCGGTCTCCGCCAACGGGGTCAGTGCGTCCCTGACGGTCACCGCCTGCGCCCCCGGCGGCCGGGTGCTGGCCCGCTTCGGCGGGATCAGCCTGGTCTCCACCCCGCAGCTGGCCGCCAAGTTCGCCGCCAACTGACGTACCTGGCAAGCGGGTCCGGCCGGCCATCTCACGGGATGGCCGGCCGGACCCTCAGCCCCAGGCTCCGGAAAGGACCACAGCTTCCATGAGCAAGTACGCCATTGTCGGCCTCTCCTGCCTCTTCCCCGGCGCGGCCACGCCCGCCGAGTTCTGGCAGAACCTGAGCGCGGGCGTGGACAGCCGCCGGGAGGGCGGCGCGGAGGTGTTCGGCCCGGCGGCCGACCCCCGCGACGAGGACCCGGCCCACCGCATCTACTGCAGCCGGGGCGGATTCGTCACCGGCTTCGACTTCGACCCCACCGGCTACCTGCTGGACGCCGACCAGCTGTCCCGGCTGGACCGGGTCTTCCACTGGACCCTGCACGTGGCCCGCGAGGCGCTGCGCGACAGCGGCGCCGAGGGCCGGCCCGAGCTGCTGGCCCGGACCGGCCTGATCATGGGCAACTACTCGTTCCCGACGCCCGGTTCGGCGAAGATCAGCCTGCCGCTGGTGGACCGCGCCGTGCTGGCCGGGCTGCGCGAGGCGGGCCTGCCCGGCCTCGACCTGCCCGAGCCGGCCGCCGCCGAGCCCGCCGACGCCCGGGTGAGCGGCGCCCCGGCCCGGGTCGCGGGTGCGGCCCTGGGCCTCGGCGGTCCGCGCTTCGCGCTGGACGCCGCCTGCTCCTCCGCGCTCTACGCGCTCAAGCTGGCCTGCGACCAACTCGCCGCCGGCCAGGCGGACCTGGTGCTGGCGGGCGGCGTCTGCGCGCCCGACCCCACGCTGATCCACCTCTCCTTCTCCGATCTGCACGCCTACCCGGAGAACGGCTTCAGCCAGCCCTTCGACTCCTCCTCGGCCGGCATCCTGACCGGCCAGGGCGCCGGGATGGTCGCGGTCAAGCGCCTCGCCGACGCGCAGCGCGACGGGGACCGGATCCACGCCGTGATCGACGGCATCGGGCTCACCAACGACGGCGCCGGCCGTCACCTGCTGCTCCCCAACGCGGCCGGGCAGCACAGCAGTTACCAGCGCGCCTACGCCGAGGCAGGGGTCGAGCCGACCGCCATCGACTACCTGGAGTGCCACGCCACCGGCACCCCGGCCGGTGACTCCACCGAGGCCGAGTCGGTGGCCCGCTGGTTCGGCGGCCACGGCAAGGTGCCGCTGCTGGGCTCGGTCAAGGGCAACATCGGACACCTGCTCACGGTGGCCGGGCTGAGCAGTCTGCTCAAGGTCATCCTGGCCATGCAGCACGGCGAACTCCCGCCCACCGTAGGGGTGGACACCCCGGTGGACGCCACCGTCGGCGGCGCCCTGGTGCGCGAGCGGACGGCCTGGCCCGAGCACGAAGGACCGCGCCGGGCGGCGGTCTCCGCCTTCGGCTTCGGCGGCACCAACGCCCATGTGGTGCTGTCGAACTCGACGGAGGAGGCGGCCGACGAGCAGCCGGTCGAGGCCCCCGCGCTGGACATCGTCGGCCTCGGTGCGCACTTCGGCACCCTGGAGACGGTGGCCGCGTTCGAGCGGGCCCTGCACGAGGGCACCGACGCCTTCCGCCCGCTGCCCGAACTGCGCTGGCGCGGCATGGAGTACGGCCCGGTACCGGAGGGCGGCTTCGTCGACCAGGTGGCCATCGACCCGGTGGACTACCGCATCCCGCCGGCCGACCTGCGCAACTACAACCTCCAGCACGCCCTGATGGCCAAGGTGGCCGACGAGGCGCTGGCCGACGCGGGCTTCGCCCGCACCCCGGCCGAGGGCCAGTCGGTGCCGGCCCCGCGCCGGGTCGCGGTGGTGGTCGCGATGGAGATCGAGCCCAGCGCCCACCTGCACCTGGCCCGGCACGGCCTGGCCGGGCGGCTGCGCGAGGCGTACGCGGCGGCCGGTCTGGAGCTGACGGAGCAGCAGACCGAGCAGCTGGCGGCGGCGGCCCGGGACGGCGTGCACCAGCCGATCGTGGCCAACGAGGTGCTCAGCTACATCGGCAACATCATGGCCAGCCGGATCTCCGCCCTGTGGAACCTGACCGGCCCCTCCTTCACCATCTCCTCGGACGGCGCGGGCACCGCCGAGGCGCTCGACATCGCCCGGCTGCTGCTGCTCGACCCGGAGATCGAGGCGGTGCTGGTCGGCGCCGTCGACCTGGCCGGCTCGCCCGAGTCGCTGCTGCTGCGCGGGGACGCCCCGGTGACCGGAGCCGGACTCAGTTTCGGTGCGGGAAGCCAGGGTTGGCGGATCGGCGAGGGTGCCGGCGCCGTGGTGGTGGCCCGCCCGGGCAGCGAGCGCCAGGTGTACGCCCGGCTGGACGCCGCCGTGGTGCGGCACGCCGTCCCGGTGGCCGGGGAGCTCCCGGAGGCCGACCCGGCGCTGTTCGCCGAGGCGGCCCGCGAGGCGCTCGCCCTGGCCGGGGTCGGCCCGGCCGAGGTCGGCTACCTGGAGGCCCACGCGGGCGGTACGCCCGGACAGGACGCGGCCGAACTGACCGCGCTGGCCGCCGTCTACCCGGCGGGGGCCTGTGAGCCCGCGCTCGGCAGCGGCAAGGCCCAGCTCGGCGACACCCAGGGCGCGGCCACCATGGCCGGGCTGCTGCGCGCGGTGCTGGCCGTGCACCACGGCTACCTGCCGGGGGTGCCCAACTGGCGCGGCCCGGCCGAGGAGCACGCGGAGCTGTTCGCCGCGGCCGGCTTCCACCTGCCCGGCGAGTCCCGTCCGTGGCTGCGGGCCGAGCGCTCGGCCCGCCGGTACGCGGCGGTCAGCTTCCTGGGCGGCGGCGGGGCGCACGGGCACCTGGTGCTCTCCGCCGGGCAGACCCGGGGCGCGGCGGTCGAGCGGGACTGGCGGCGGGCCGGCGGCCCGGTGCTGCTGGCACTCGGCGCCGAGGACCGCGCCGGGCTGCTGGCCGAGCTGGACCGCCACCTGGACCTGCTCTCCGTCAACGCCGACCCGTACGCGCTGGCGGTGGCGGCGAGCCGCCGTCTGACGCCCGCTCAGAGCGTGCGCGCGGTGCTCGTCGGCACCGACGCGGACAGCCTCACCGCGCAGCTCACCGCCGCCCGGCGGGACCTGCCGGGGGTGTTCGAGCGGGACGAGGAGTGGGCCACCCCGGCCGGCAGCTACGCCACCGCACGGCCGATCGGCCCCGAGGGCAAGGTCGCGCTGGTCTACCCCGGCGCGTTCAACTCCTACCCCGGCCTGGGCCGGGACCTGTTCCGCGCCTTCCCCGGCCTGCTCACCCGCTTCGAGGCCGAGGCCGAGCAGCCGGACCGGGCGTTCCGCTCCGCGCTGCTCCACCCGCGCTCCCAGCAGCCGCTGGGGAAGCGGGAGTTGATGGGGTTGGAGGAGCAGCTGGGCGGCGACCTGCCGTTCATGCTGGCCACCGGTACCAGCTTCGCGATCCTCTACACCGACCTGGTCCGCGAGCTGCTCGGGGTCAGGGCACACGGCGCTTTCGGCTACAGCCTGGGGGAGAGCAGCATGCTGTTCGCCACCGGCGGCTGGCAGCGGGAGGCCCGGCGGGACGACCGGATCAGCGCCACTCCGCTGTTCAAGGACCGGCTCTGCGGCCCCCGCCGGACGGTCCGTGAGCTGTGGCAACTTCCGGAGGACGCACCGGACTCGGCGGTCTGGGGCAGCCACGTGCTGCTGGCGGCGGCGGAGGACGTACGGGCCGCGATGGCCTCGTACGACCGGGTGTACCTGACCCACGTCAACACCCCCAAGGAGGTGGTGATCGCCGGGGCACCCGACCAGTGCAAGGCGCTGATCGCCGAGCTCGGCTGCCCCTCGGCCCGCTCGCCCGTCAACTCGGTGATGCACTGCCCGGTGGTGGACGGGGAGCTGGCCGGCCTGGCCGAGCTCAACGACCACCCGGTGGGCCCGGTCGGGGAGTTGGACCTCTTTACCGCCTACGACTACGGCACGGTCGGGGACCTGGACCGGCAGACGGTGGCCGAGCGGATCGCGCACACGCTCCGCTCCACCATCGACTTCCCCAAGCTCACCCGCACCGCCTACGAGCAGGGCTTCCGCTACTTCGTGGAGGTCGGCCCGAGCTCCACCTGCACCCGCTGGGTGAAGGAGTCGCTGGGCGCCGAACACCCGCACGTGGCGGTCTCGGTGGACCGGCGCGGGGTGCCCGCCACCAAGGCGATCGCCCAGCTGGCGGCCCGGCTGGTGGCGCACGGCGTCCCGCTCGACCTGACCGGCCTGCTCGGCGAGCTGCCCGCCCCGGCGGGCAAGCGGCTGCGCTTCCCGGTCGGCGGCGGCCCGTCCATCCCGGCCGCGGTGGCCGCGGCGGCGAAGCCGATCGTCAGCGGGACGGTCGGCGCCCCGGCCGCCTTCGCGGGCGTGGGCTTCGCGGCGGGCACACCGCTCACTGCCACCGCCTCCTCCGCTCCGCCGGCCGTCTCCGCCCGCAGGCGTCGCGCCGAGGCGGGCACGGTGGCGACCGCGACCGTGGCGACCGCGACCGCACCGGCGGGCCCGAGCAGTGCTCGTGGCGGGGCCGGTGGCGCCGGTGCGTCCGCGCCGCCGCGGTCCGCACCCGTCGCGATCATGGCGGGGCCTCCCGCGGTGAGCGCCGCACCCGTCGTCCCGCCGTCTTCCGGACCGTCCGGTCCCGTTCCCGTGGAGGGCCAGCCCCCGATGCCTGTCGATCCGTCAGTCGCCGATCCCGAGGTCATCACCTTCGACGGCGAGCCGATCTCCTTCCTGCCCTGGGCCGAGCCCGAGGCGGCCCCGGCGGCCGTCGCGCTGCCCACCCCGCAGGCAGCGACCCCGCATGCCGCCGTCCCGCAGGCAGCGGCCCCGCAGTCCGGGGCCAACCCGGCCGGTCAGCTGGTCCGCGAGCTGCGCGAGCAGCTGCTCGCCACCCACTCGGTGGTGATGGAGACCCAGCGGGTGCTCCAGGAGTCCACGCTCAGCCGGGCCGAGGCCCTGCTCGCCCAAGCCCCGGTCGCCCAGCCGGAGTTGCCGGTGCTCCCGGCGCCCGAGCCGATCGCCTTCGCGATCGAGACCGTCGTCCCGCAGGCACCGGCGGCGCTGCCCGCCGCGCCCGTGGTGACGCCGGTGCCCATCGCCCCCGCCAAGCCGGCGGGCGTGATCTGGGACCAGGCCGATCTGCTGGAGTTCGCCACCGGCAGCCTGGCCAAGGTCTTCGGCGCCGAGTTCGCCGAGATCGACTCCTACGGCAAGCGCGTGCGCCTGCCCGCCGAGCCGTACCACTTCGTCACCCGGGTCACCGACCTCAAGGCGGAGACCGGCGTCTACCAGCCCTCCTTCATCCGCACCGAGTACGACGTCCCCGAGGACGCCTGGTACACGGTGGACGGCGGCGTGCCGCCGGCCGTGGCGATCGAGGCCGGGCAGTGCGACCTGCTGCTGATCAGCTACCTCGGCATCGACTTCAAGAACAAGGGCAAGCGGGTCTACCGCCTGCTCGACTCCACCCTGGTCTTCCACGGCGACCTGCCGAAGGCCGGGCAGACCCTGCGCTACGACATCTCGATCAACCGCTTCGTCACCCAGGGCGAGACCACGCTCTTCTTCTTCTCCTACCTCTGCTACGCCGACGGCGAGTTGATCCTCGAACTCAAGGACGCTTCGGCCGGCTTCTTCAGCCAGGAGGAGCTGGAGACCCCGCTCGGGGTCGTCATCACCGAGAAGCAGAAGGCCGCGCGGGCCGCGCTGACCAAGGGCTGGTTCAAGCCGCTGGCCGACACCGCGCACAACGACCTGACCGCCGCCGACCTGGAGCTGCTGGCCCAGGGCAGGCCCGGTGAGGTGTTCGGCCCGCACCACGCGCAGGACGAGGGGATGAACCCGGCGCTGCGGCTGCCGGACGCCCGGCTGCGGATGATCGACGAGCTGCACATCGACCGGACCGGCGGCCCGCGTGGCCTCGGCCTGCTCACCGCGAGCAAGCAACTCCAGCCCGACGCCTGGTACTTCGAGTGCCACTTCCCGGACGACCCGGTGCTGGCCGGCTCGATGGTGGCCGAGGGTGCGGTGCAGGCGCTCCAGGCGTACCTGCTCCACCAGGGCATGCACCTGGTGCTGCCGGACGCGCGCTTCCAGACCATCGTCGGCCTGCAGACCGAGGTCCAGGTGCGCGGCCAGATCACCCCGCAGCACAGCGAGATCCGGTACGAGATCGAGGTGATGGAGCTGACCCTGCTCCCGCGCCCCTCGGTGATCGCCGACATCCTGGTCTACCTGGGCGACAAGCCGGTGATCCGGATGCACAACTTCGGCATCCAGATCCGCGAGAAGGAAGGCACCGCGTACCGCCCGGAGGCGGGCGGTGTGCCGGTCTTCCTCGGCCGCCGCAACCGCAGCGGCGAGCCCGCGATGATCAACGAGCTGCACCTGGCGCACGCCGCCAAGGGCGACCTGGGCACCGCGATGGGCCCCGAGTTCGACGTCTACGCCAACAGCCGCGCGCCCTACATCCCCAACGGGGACTTCCAGTTCGTCGACCGCATCATGCGGCTCGACGGCACCCGCGGTGACCTCAACCCCGGCTCGGAGATGGTCACCGAGTACGACTCCCCGGCGGACGCCTGGTACTACACCCAGAACGCCCACCCGCACATGCCGAACGCGGTCTACATGGAGACCTCGCTGCAGGCCGCCATCCTGCTCGGCTACTACCTCGGTGCCACCCTCAAGCGCCCCGAGGAGCAGTACGCGATCCGCAACCTGGACGGCAAGGCCACCCTGGTCAAGGACCTGGACCTGCGGGGCAAGACCATCCGTCACCACTCCAAGCTGCTGATGACCAGCGCCATGTCCGGTGCGGTGCTGCAGAACTTCAGCTACGAACTCTCCGCCGACGGCGAGGTGTTCTACGTCGGGGAGTCGCTGTTCGGCTACTTCAGCGACGCGGCGCTGGCCAACCAGGTGGGCCTGGACGCGGGGACGTACGTGGCCCCGTGGATCGAGCAGGCGAAGCCGGGCAACGTGCGCCGGATCGAACTCCCGGCGGGCGCACCGGCGTTCACCGACCCGAGCGGCGGCCGGCTGCACCTGCCGGGTGAGCACTACGCCCTGGTGGACCGGGTCGACCTGGTCGAGGGCGGCGGCAAGCACGGGGCCGGCTACCTGCACGGGTACCGCGAGGTCCGGCCCGACGAGTGGTACTTCGACTGCCACTTCCACCGCGACCCGGTGATGCCCGGCTCGCTCGGGGTGGAGGCGATCCTCCAGGGCCTGCGGCTGTTCGCCCTGGAGCAGGGCCTGGCCGAGGGGATCGAGAACCCGAGGTTCGCCCTCGCCGTGGACGTGCCGATGAGCTGGAAGTACCGGGGCCAGATCCTGCGCCACGACCGGGAGTTGAGCTTCGACGTGCACGTGAAGGAGGTCCGCCGCGAGCCCGGCCGGGTGGTCGTGGTCGCCGATGCCGAGCTGTGGAAGCCCGGCCTGCGGATCTACGAGCTCACCGACGTGGCCATCGAGGTCCGCTCCGACGCCGTCTGACGGCCCACCAGACACCCGGGGCTGCCGGGTCGGTCCTCGGCCCGGCAGCCCGTTCCCCGCTAGGAGACAGAGACCCCACCCATGGACACCTTGGAGACACCACTCCGCTGGTACGGGGAGAGCTACCCCGCCACCGACTCGCCGGGCATCTACCAGGCCCTGGCCGCACTGGACCGCCCCTGCTTCATCGTCCGCACCCCCGAGGGCATCGGCGCCGTCGCCGAGGGCCACCCGGCGGCCAGGGGAGCCGGCGGCGGCCTGCCGCTGCTGGCCGCCGTCCCGGCGCTGCCCGCCGACCGGCTCGGCTCGCCCGAGTTCCGCGCCGCGCACGGCGTCCGCCAGCCGTACCTGGCCGGGGCGATGGCCGGCGGCATCGCCTCCGCCGACCTGGTGATCGCGCTCGCCAAGGAGGGCTACCTGGCCTCCTTCGGCGCGGCCGGCCTGCTGCCGGAGACCATCGAGCAGGCGCTCACCCGCTTCGCCACCGAGATCCCCGGCCTGCCGTTCGCCGTCAACCTGATCCACAGCCCGAGCGAGGAGCGCCTGGAGCGCGAGGCGGTCGAGCTCTTCCTGCGCTACGGCGTGCGCTGCGTGGAGGCCTCCGCCTTCATGGCGCTCACCCCGCACGTGGTCCGCTGGCGCCTGGCCGGCCTGCGCCCGGGCCCGGACGGCCGGGTGCTGGCCGAGCACCGGCTGATCGCCAAGATCTCCCGGACCGAGACCGCCGAGCGCTTCATGAGACCCGCTCCGGCCGCCATGGTCGGTGCGCTGCTGGCGCAGCGTCTGATCACCCCGGAGCAGGCCGAGTTGGCCCGCCACGTCCCGATGGCCGACGACATCACGGTGGAGGCCGACTCCGGTGGCCACACCGACCGCCGGCCGCTGCCCGCCCTGCTGCCCTCCATCCTGCGGCTGCGCGACACCGTCCAGCGCGAACACCGCTACCCGGCCCAGATCCGGGTCGGCGCGGCCGGGGGCCTCGGCACCCCGACCGCGGTGGCCGCCGCCTTCGCGATGGGCGCCGCGTACGTGGTGACCGGCTCGGTCAACCAGTCCTGCGTGGAGTCCGGCGCCTCGAAGGCGGCGAAGGCGATGCTGGCCGAGGCCGGGATCGCCGACTGCGAGATGGCGCCCGCCGCCGACATGTTCGAACTCGGCGTCGAGCTCCAGGTGTTGAAGAAGGGCACGCTCTTCCCGATGCGGGCCAAGCGGCTCTACGAGCTGTACCAGGCCTACGACGGGCTGGACGCCCTGCCGCCCGAGGAGCGGGCCCGGCTGGAGACCCAGGTGTTCCGCCGCCCGCTGGCCGACGTCTGGGACGAGTGCGTCGGCTACTTCCGGCGGCGCGACCCGGAGCAGCTGGCCCGGGCCGAGGGCAGCCCCAAGCGGAAGATGGCCCTGGTCTTCCGCTGGTACCTGGGGATGTCCTCGCGCTGGTCGGTGGTCGGGGACCCGGACCGCACCCTGGACTACCAGGTCTGGTGCGGTCCGGCGATGGGCAGCTTCAACGACTGGGTGACGGGCAGTTACCTCAAGACCCCCGGCAACCGGCGGGTGGCCGACGTGGCCCACCACCTGATGCACGGCGCCGCCTTCCACACCCGGGTCGCGCAGCTGCGCACGGCCGGCGTGCGGATCCCCGCCACGGCGGGGGACTACCGGCCGGTGCCGCGGTGACGCCCGAGGAGCTGGACCGCGAGCTCGGTGACCCGGCCGACCCGGAGAACCCGTACGGCTGGGCGGCGGCCGTCCGGCGGGACGAGGCGGGGGAGTACCCGGAGGAGATCTGCGAGGTGCTGCGCAAGCAGGACTTCCACCTCAACTACCTTCCCACGGTGCTGGGCGGGACGTTCCGCGGGTTCGACCAGAGCCTCACCCTGGTGCGCACCGCCGCCCGCCGGGACCTGAACGTGATGCCCGGCACGATGTTCTCGATCACCGCCGCCACCTGCGTCCAACTGCACGGCTCCACCGCCCAGCAGGAGCGCGTCGCGGAGATCCTCCGCCGCGGCGGCTCGGTCGCCTTCGCGCTGTCCGAGCAGGACCACGGCAGCGACCTGCTCGCCAACGAGGTCCGGCTGACACCGGACGGCGACGGGTGGCGGCTGGACGGGCACAAGTGGATGGTCGGGCTGGGGCAGCGCAGCGAGGCCGCCTACGTGGTGGCCCGGACGGGGGAGCGGGGGCCGGGGGCGTTCTCGGCGGCGCTCGTCGACCTGGACGGGGTGGAGCGGGGGCCCGAGGTGCCCACCGGGGGGATGCGGGGGATCGACTTCGCGCATCTGCGGTTCGAGGGGCACCCGGTGGCCGAGGGCGATCTGGTGGGCCGTCAGGGGGAGGCGCTGGAGGCGGCGGTCAAGGCGCAGCAGGTGGTGCGGCTGATGAGCACCGCCGGCAGCCTCGGCTGCGCCGACACCGCGCTGCGGCTGACCCTGGACTTCGCCACCGAGCGCCGGATCGGCCGTACCGCGCTGATCGAATCCCCGTACCCCCGACGGGAGTTGGCGATCGCCTCGGCGGCCCTGCTGGCCGCCGACGCGGTCGCCCTGGCGGCGGCCCGCGGCATCCACGTGGTGCCGGAGCAGTTCAGCGTCTGGGGCTGTGCGGCCAAGCACGTGGTGGCCGAGGCGGTGGAGGACGCGATGGGGCGCTGCGCGACGGTGCTGGCGACCCGGGCGGTGCTGCGTACCGAGGGCCCGGGCGGCGGGATCTTCCAGAAGCTCCAGCGGGACGCCGCGCTGGTGCGCGTGGTGGACACCTCCACGGTGGCCAACCTGCGCTCCTTCGCCGGTCAACTCCCGGCGCTGATGAAGGGGTTGGACGAGACCGCGGACCCGAGGGCGGTCCGGGTGGTCTTCGACCTGGCGGCCGACCTGCCGCCGTTCGAGCTCGCCCGGCTGGACCTGAACGCCCGTGGCCGGGACCTGGTGACGGTGGGCCTGCCGGACACCGGGCCGATCCACCGGTACCTGGCGGACCTGTCCGTCCAGGTCGCCACCGCCGACCCGAAGGGCAACGAACTGGTCGACCTGGCCGAGCGGTTCGCCTGGCTGCACGCGGCCGCCGCCTGCCTGCACCTGTGGGTGGTGAACCGGGAGAACGAGGTGCTCGGCCGCCCCGACTGGCTGACCGCGGTGCTCGCCTACCTGCTCTCCCGCGCCGAGGGCACTCCCGTCCGCCGCCGCGAGGCCGAGCTGCTGCCGGCCCTGGCCACCGTCCGCGACCTGCACGCCCGCCACCGGCTGTTCTCCGCAGTCCCGGTCCAACTCATCTGATGGCACCACCGATCCACAGGAGCGAACCACCGTGCCGAAGGCAGACCTGACCGAGCTCGCCGCGCGGCTCGAAGCGCAGCTCGGCGACCCGCACGACCCCGACAGCAGCATGCCCTTCGAGCAGATCCTGGCCCACGACGAACGGGAGGAGTTCCCCTACGCCTTCGTCAACCTGCTCCAGCGCTGGGGCGTGCACGAGTACGTGATCCCGGAGGCCCAGGGCGGCAAGGCGGGTGACGTCGAGGTCGGCTTCAACCTGCTGCGCCTGATCGCCCGCCGCGACCCGACCTCCGCCACCGCGCTGATGCTCACCAGCCTGAGCTTCATGCCCGCCTGGATCGCCGGGACGGACGAGCAGAAGCAGTACGTCGTCGACCGGATGAAGCAGGGCACCAGGCTGGCCTGGGGCCTGTCGGAGCGTCACCACGGCAGCGACGTGCTGGCCAACGAGATGCGGGCCGAGAAGGTCGAGGGCGGCTACCTGCTGACCGGCGAGAAGTGGCTGATCGGCAACGCCACCGTGGCCGACGGGGTCAGCGTCTTCGCTCGCACCTCCCCCAAGGGCGGCCCGGCCGGGTACTCCATCTTCCTGGTGGAGAAGCGCAACACCCCGGCCGGCTCGGTGGTCGAGCTGCCCAACGAGCGGCTGCACGGCCTGCGCGCCCTGGACATGAGCGGCATCCGGCTGGACGGCGTCTTCGTCCCGGACTCGGCCCGCCTGGGCCACGAGGGCCAGGGGCTGGAGATCGCGCTGAAGAGCGCCCAGGTGGCCCGCACCACCATCGGCTCGATGGCGCTGGCCGCCGTGGACACCGCGCTGCGGGTGACCCTGGACTTCACCGAGCAGCGCGAGATCTTCGGCAAGAAGGTCAGCGACATCCCGTACTCCCGGCGGCAGTTGACCGAGGTCTTCGCCGACCTGCTGACCGCCGACGCGGTCAGCCTGGGCGCCGTGCGCAGCCTCCAGCTGGTGCCGGAGCAGACCAGCGTCTGGTCCTCCGTCGCCAAGTACTTCGTGCCGACCCTGCTGGAGCGCTCGATGGCCCAGCTGAACATCGTGCTCGGGGCCCGGCTCTACCTGCGCGCCCACCCGCACTACGGCATCTACCAGAAGATGCTCCGCGACCTGCTGGTGGCCATCTTCGCCGACGGCAACACGGTGGTGAACCTCAAGAACATCGCCCTCCAGCTGGACGGCCTGCTCACCACCGCCGGCGACCCCGAGGCCCGGGCCGAGGCCGAGCTGCGCACCCCCGTGCTCTACGGCATCGACCGCGAGCTGCCGCTCTACCGCCCTTGGGACCAGGAGCTGTTCAGCCGGGGCAAGGACGACGCGCTGCTCGGCGCCCCGGCCGCGCTGGCCGGGCTGTGCGCGCTGGCCGCCGCCGCCAAGGGCGAGGAGCGCGACTGGCTGGAGCGCGCGGCCGCGCTGGCCGCCGAGCTGCTGGAGCGGGCCGAGGACCTGCACGCCCAGGCCGCCGAGCTGCGCGCCGAACTCGGCCGGGAGTACGGCCAGTCGGCCGAGCTCTTCGACCTGGCCAAGCAGTACACGACCCTGCACGCCACCGCGGCGGTGGTGCACACCTTCGTCCACTCGCACGGCGCGCTGGACGACCCGCTGCCCAGCGGCGCCCTGCTGCTGCTCCAACTGGAGCGACTGGCGAAGGAGTTCGAACCGCACCGGGTGGTCACCGGGGCGGCCGAGGTGGACGAGGTGATGCGGGTGCTGCGGCACCTGTACCGGGCCAACCGGCTGTTCTCGTACTGGCAGTTCCCGCTCGCCGAACGGACCGGAGCCGTCCATGCCCAGAGCTGACCGCCGCACCGCGGCCCGCACCGCCGTCTGCCACGGCTGCCAGGGCGTCTTCGCCAAGGACGAGCTGGACCACACCCTCAAGGTCTGCGAGCCCTGCCGGACGGGCTTCCGGCAGTCCATGGACGAGTGGCTCAAGCGGCTGGTCGGCCTGGCCGCGCTGGCCGAGCCGGCCGAACGGCGCCCGGCCGCCCCGTACCGGGCCAGGCCGTGACCACCGCGGCCACGGGTACCAAGGTCGTGGGCGCCGACGCCCACCTCTACCTGCTGCCCGAGCGCTCCGTCGACGGCCTCGCCGAACTCCACGGCGGCACCGGCCTGTTGACCCGGGCCGAGCGGGAGCGGATGGAGCGTCAGCGCACCGCCGGGGCCCGGCGCCGCTACCTGGGCGCCCGGCTGCTCTCCCGGCACGCGCTGAGCGACCGGGACGGGCGCCCGGTGGGGGAGTGGCGGTTCGCGGTGACGGCCTCGGGCCGCCCCGAGGCCGAACCGGACGGCCACGCCCTGCGGTTCAACCTCTCGCACACCGAAGGCCTGCTGGCCTGCCTGGTCACCGAGGGCCGCACCTGCGGGGTGGACGTCGAGGCCACCCCGGCCCGGCCGGACGCGGTGACCCACCTGCCGCGCTGGTTCGCCCCCGCCGAGCGGGCCGCGCTGGCCGGGGCGGCGGACCGGGCGGCGGCGGTGGCCGCGTACTGGGTGCTCAAGGAGGCCTACCTCAAGGCGCTCGGCACCGGGCTGCGCCGGGAGCTGGACGGCTTCGCCCTGAGCGCTCCCTGGCAGTCGCCGATCCGCCTCCACGACCCGCTCCAACCCCCGGACTCCGACTGGAAGTTCGACCTGCTCCACCCCGCGCCCGGCTATGTGCTCGCCACCGCCGTCGCCGACGGCACGGCCGGCCGGCTGCACCAGACCTGGATCACCACGTAGAAGAGGAAGCACCCAGATGTCCAAGCCCCGTGTCGCCGTGGTCGGAGCCGGTGTGGCCGGTCTCTCCGCCGCCTACAAGCTGCGCGAGCACGCCGAGATCACGCTCTTCGAGGCGGAGGGCCGCCCGGGCGGCCACGCCAACACCATCGAGGTGGAGGACGAGGGCCGCACCCTCGGGATCGACACCGCCTTCGTGGTCTTCAACCAGCCCAGCTACCCCAACCTCAGCAAGTTCTTCGCCGAGCTCGGCGTGGAGAGCCGCCAGCACCTGGGCGGCTTCAACTTCTTCGACCTGGACAGCGGACTCCAGTACGGCACCGCCGAGATGGCCCTGCCGGAGGAGGAGGTGACGAGCCGCTACGGCGCCGAGTTCCAGACCATCTGGCGCGAGGCCCACCGCTTCCACCAGGAGGGCCGCAAGGACTTCCTGCGCAAGCGCACCGACCTGCCGCTGGGCGAGTACCTGGACCGGGGCGGCTACAGCCAGGAGTTCCGGTACGGCTACGTGATCCTGCTCTGCACCGCCGTCTGGTCGGTGCCGGCCGAGCTGATCTGGGAGATGCCGGCCACCACCGTGATCGCCTTCTTCATGGCCCACGACGAGGGCGGCCTCGGCGGCCAGGGGGTGGAGTGGCGGACCGTCAGCGGCGGCTCGATCTCCTACGTCCGCAAGGCGATCACCGCGATCGGCCCGAAGCTTCGGCTGGCCGAGCCGGTCACCGGCATCCGCCAGGAGGAGGACGGCGTCACCGTCGCCACCGCGCGCAGCTCCGAGCGCTTCGACCACGTGGTCCTGGCGACCCACGGCGACACCGCCCGGGAGCTGCTCAGCAACCCGGACGACGTGCAGCGCCGCACCCTGGAGAAGATCCGCTACAACACCTCGCTGGCGGTGCTGCACACCGACCCCTCGGCCATGCCGGCCGACCGCGCCCGCTGGGACAACTGGAACTACGGCAAGGTCGCGGTGGACGGCACCAGCCGCCCGTACGTGGCCTACTACATGAACCGGCTGCACGGCTTCGAGTCGGCCACCGACTACTTCGTCACCCTGGACTACCCGCGCGAGGTCCGGGAGGAGCTGGTGATCCGCGAACTGCCGTACTCCCACCCGGTCATCGACATCGACCTGCGCCGCCTCCAGCAGACCATCTACGAGGTGAACGAGGGCACCCGGGTGAAGCTGGCCGGGTCGTACTTCCACTCCAAGCAGCTCTACCACGACCAGATCGGCTCGCACGAGGCCGCGTTCTCCTCCGGCATGGAGGCGGCGGCCCAGCTCCTCCGCGAGCTGGGCCACCGCGAAGCCTGACGACCGCTCAGGTCGGGAGGACGTAGCGCTTGGCGGACTCGTTCTCCTGGGCCATCCGGCGGAGGGCGAGCAGGACGGGTTCCATCAGGATGGTGAGCAGGACGGCGCGCTCGACCCGCTCCAAGGGGTCGGACACGTCCTCCAGTTGGTCGAGGTCGAGGGCGGCGGTGCGTTCGGCCAGCTCGGCGTAGGGGAGCAGGGCCTGCCAGTCGGCCGGCAGGCCCAGCTCCCTGAGCGTGGCGAGGGTGTCGGTGACCACCGCGCGGGTAGGAGCCTTCTCGCTGACCTCCCAGTTCATGGCGGAGATCAACTCATCGGCGGGGGAGGGTTCTTGCGGTCCGTCCACGGACGGTTCGGGATCGCCGGTCGGCACCGCGCCGACGGCCAGGCCGAGCAGGAAGTGGACATCGGTCGAGTGCTCGTCCAGGCCCCGGAGCACCTCCCGGGTGGTGGACACCGACAGCCCGCGCACGGTGACCAGCGCGCGGGCCAGCCGGAGCCGGCGGAGGTGGTGCTCGTCGTACTCCGCCTGGGTGGCGGAGGTCGCCACCCCGGCGGGCACCAGCTCCTCCCGCAGGTAGTACTTGATGGTCGCCACCGGGACGCCGCTGCGACGGCTCAGCTCCGAGATCCGCATCTTCTCCGCTCTCCACTGGAAATTAGGTAGCAGCACTGTCTAATATAGATAGTGCGACACTCCAATAGTGCACGGAAAGGCCGACGCATGCCCACGCTGCCCTGGACCACTCCCCACACCCCTCGCCCGAACAGCCAGGTGCTGGTGATGGCCTCCCGGCTCGAAGTCCGGTCCCTCAAGGACGTGCCGCGCTTCTTCCTCAAGTCCCTGGCCGCCTGGAAGCAGGTCAAGACCGCGCCCGGCGCGGTCGGCGCCTCGCTGATCGCCCAGCCGCTGAAGGGCGTCTTCTGGACGCTCTCGGCCTGGGAGGACCGCCAGTCGCTCTACGCCTACGCCAAGGCCGAACCGCACTACACGATCATGACCTCGCTCCGTGAGGTGACCAAGCAGTCGGTCTTCACCTTCTGGGACACCACCGCCGAGCAGCTCCCGATCACCTGGCCCGACGCCAAGAACCGGCTGGCCGAGCAGCAGCGCACCGACGCCGCCGCCGGCTGATCCCGGCCCCGAACAGCCCCCCAACAGCCCCGCCCGACAAGGGAGATCCCCGCCATGTCCGCACCCGCCCCCGCCGGGCGCAAGGTACCGCTCTGGCTGTCGATCGTCGCGTGCAGCCTGCCGATGTTCATGGTGGCGCTGGACAACCTGGTGGTGTCCACCGCCCTGCACACGCTCGCGGTGGACCTGAAGGCCAGCACCCAGGACCTGCAGTGGTTCGTCAACGCCTACGTGCTGAGCTTCGCCTGCCTGCTGCTGACCGGGGCCGCGCTCGGTGACCGCTTCGGCCACCGCAAGGTCTTCGCACTCGGCATCGTCCTCTTCACCCTCTCCTCGATCGGCTGCGGACTGGCCGACACCAGCGGGCAGTTGATCCTCGCCCGGGCGATCCAGGGCTTCGGTGCGGCGGCGGTCATGCCGCTCTCCCTCACCCTGCTCTCCAACGCCGTGCCGGAGAAGATGCGCAGCCTGGCGCTCGGACTCTGGTCCGCCGTCAGCGGCCTGGCCATCGCGCTCGGCCCGGTGGTCGGCGGCGCGGTGGTGGAGGGCCTGGCCTGGGAGTGGATCTTCTGGATCAACATCCCGGTCGGCATCGTCGCCGTCCCGCTGGTCATGGCGGTGCTGCGCGAGAGCCGCGGCGAGAAGGCCAAGCTGGACCTGGTCGGCATGCTGCTGGCCACCGGCGGTCTGCTCGCCATGGTCTGGGGCATCGTCAACGGCAGCGAGGACGGCTGGACCTCCACCAAGATCCTCGGCGCCTTCGCGGCCGCCGCGGTGCTGCTGGCCGCGTTCGTCGGCTGGGAGCGCCGGGCCCCGCACCCGCTGCTGCCGCTCGGCTTCTACAAGATCCGTGCCTTCACCCTGGCCAACGTGGTCTCCGCCTCGATGTACTTCGGGGTCTTCGGCTCGATCTTCTTCCTCTCCCAGTACCTGCAGATCGCCCCGCCCCGCACCCCGCTGCACGCCGGCACCCTGACGCTGGCCTGGACCCTGATGCCGATGGTGATCGCGCCGATCGCCGGCGCGCTGACCGACAAGGTCGGCGGCGGGCGGCTGATGGCGCTGGGCCTCTTCCTCCAGGCCGGCGGCCTGGCCTGGATCAACCTGGCGGCCGGCCCGGACACCCCGTACTCCCGGCTGGTCGGTGCGATGCTGCTGGCCGGTGCGGGCATGGGCTTCGCCATCGCCCCGACGGCGGCCGTGGTGCTCGGCGCGGTCGGCCCGGAGCACCGGGGCAAGGCCTCCGGCGCCAACACCACCGTCCGCGAGATCGGCGGGGCGCTCGGCATCGCGGTGCTGAGCAGTGTCTTCACCGCCAACGGCAGCATGCGCGGCGCCCAGGAGTTCACCGACGGCCTGCACCCGGCCGTCTGGGTCGGCGTGGTGGTCGTGGTGCTCGGCGGGCTGGCCGCCCTGGCCATCCCCCGCCCGCCCAAGGCCGCCCCGGCGGAGACCGTCGAGACCACCGAGGCCCCGGCCCCGGTGACCGTCTGACCCACCCTCAGGAGGGGCCCGGGGAGCGTGCGACTCTCCGGGCCCCTCCGCGCGTCTCAGCCCGGCAGCGGCTGCGGGTGGCCGTCGTTCAGGTCCAGCAGGGTGCGGTCGCCCAGCGGCCGGCCCAGCCGGACGGTGCCGGGCAGGCCGGGGTCCGGCATCTGGGTGGAGCAGCCTCCCTGACGCCCGGTCAGCCGGGCGATCACCACCACGGACCGGTCCGTCTCGACCGCCTCCAGCGCGGCCGGGGCCTTGCACGGCCCGGCCTTGACCAGCACGTCCAGGCTCAGCCCGTCGGGCGAGAGCCGCACCGGCTCGGCCGCCCAGAGCACCGGGTCCTGCTCCAGGATCACCGAGGGGGACGGCGTCGGCCGGGCGGTCCCGTGCGAGGGCAGCACGGCCGGGTAGGCGAACGGCTCGGAGTAGCCGTGCACGGTGAACTCCCAGACCGGGACGGTGGCTCGGCCCCGGCTGGTGGCGATGGTCCGGGTGCCGGTCCGTGCCCCGGTGATGGCGGCCTTGGGCGGGCACTGGTTCCAGTTGCACTTCACGTCCCGGGAGTGCTCCGTGAGGGCCTGCACCGCGGTCAGCACCGGCAGCCGGACCTGGTGGCCGTCCGCCCAGACCACCGTGCCCTCACCGGTGGGCGCGGGCGGGGTGAAGTCGTGGAAGAAGTACTGCCCGGTGAAGACCGAGATCTCGTCCGAGGCGTGCGCCGCCGGCGGCACCCAGCGCGGGCGGCTCTCGCCGAGCGGGAAGTACCCCTCCCGCCAGCCCCGTTCGGCCGCCGAGCCCTCCCAGGCCCGCAGCACCTGCGCGGCCCTGCGCTGCCCGGGTTCGGCCGGTTCGGGCGGCGCCGGGGCCCCGGTGGTGGTGGCGCAGGCGGTGAGCAGCAGCAGGGCGGCGGCGGCCGTGGCCGCCCGCGCCCTCACCGGACGGTCCCGGGAACACCGGTGGACAGGTCGAGCACCAGCCGGGCGTCCAGCGGCCGCGCCAGCTTCACCGTGACGTGATCCTCCAGCAGCACGGCGTCGCACCCGGCCTTGGACCGTTTCAGCTCGACCATCAGCACCACCACCCGGTCGGTCTCGTACGCCTCGGTGCCCGCCACCTGGTCGCAGGCGCCGCGCCGGATCCGCCCGGTGACGGTCAGTCCGTCCGCCGAGACCGCCTCCCGGACGACGCTGCGGTCCACCCAGCCCGGGTCCGGGTCGGCGACGGGCAGTTGCTGGGAGGTGACGGCGGGGTAGGCGAACGGCTCCTGGTAGCCCGTCATGGTGAACTCCCAGACCGGCACGGTGGCCTGGCCCCGGCTGGTGGCCACGGTGCGGCTGCCCCGGGCCACCCCGGTCACCTTCAGCGGGGGGTCGCAGTCCGAGCGGCACGGCGCCTTGCCCCGGGTGAGCCCGTCCAGCACCTGTTTCGGGGAGACCATCGGCAGCGACAGTCGCTGCCCGTACGGCCAGACCACCTCGGCGGTCGGCTCGCCCCGCGGCAGTTCGGTGGCCGCCTCGATCGCGCCGCTCAGGTACGCGGTCTTGCCGCCGTTGCGGAACGCGTCGGCGGGCAGCCACTCCTGAGGTCCCGTCAGCGGGTAGTACCCGCTCGTCCAGGCCCGCTCGGCCGCCGACCCGGGCCACTCCCTGGCCACCTGCGCCGCCCGCTCCCGGGCCGTCCAGGTCACCGTGGTGGCCGGCGCGCTGCCGATGGCGGGTGCGCCGCCGCTGCTCCCCGAGGTGGCGCCGCAGCCCGTCAGCAGGAGCGCTGCGAGCGCGAGCGTGGTTGGTCGTCTCATCCGTCATCCCCCGTACCGGTAAGCCGAATTGGCGGTGCTCGAACGGTGCTCGGACGCAGGCGGTCAGCGAACGGTTCCAGCGGGTACGGGCACCGGGCGGACCGAGCGGGGCTCGCCGGTGGCCAGACCGAGAACCGCCCGCTCGCCGAGCGGTTCGCGCAGGCGGACGGTGGCCGACGCGCTCACGGTCTCGGTGGCGCAGGTGCTGCCGGTCGTGCGGGCGAGCAGGACCAGCGGTACCACGGACTGCTCGGCCTCGTACGCCTCGGTCGTCACCACCCGTGTGCACGACGGGAGTTCGACCGTCCCGGTGACTTCGAGGCCGTCCCAGGAGGCGGTTCGGGCCTCGAAGGCGGCGACGGTGAGGCCGGTGGGCGAGGAGGGATAGGCGACCGGCGGCAGCGGATCGGCCCTGCGCTGGGGGTAGACCGCCGGCAGCACGAAGGGCTCGGAGTAGCCGGGGGAGAAGAACTCCCAGACCGGGACGGTGGCTTGTCCCCGGCTGGTGGCCAACTCACGGCGGGCGGACCGGATTTCGGTGACCCGCAGCGGGGTGCACTCCGCTTCGCAGGTACCGAGCCGGTCCTGTGCCAGGGACCGTAGCGTCTCCGGGACGGACCGCAGCACCATCCCGAGGGCGCGTCCGTCGGACCAGCGGACCTCCGCGAGCGGATCGCCCCGCGGGATCGAGAGGGCCAGGTCGAAGCTGCCGCTCACGTACGCGGCCTTCTCCCCGAGGCTGCGGAACGCCTCCGGCGGCAGCCACTCCGGGAAGCGGTCCAGCGGGTAGTAGCCGGTCCGCCAGGCCTCCTGGGCGGCCGTGTGCTCCCAGGCCCGCACCGCCTCGGCGGCCCGGGCCCTGGCCGCCTGCGCGACCGGGTCCTCCGGCAGGACCGGGCCCGGTGCCGGGCCGCTCTCGGCCGTGCACCCCAGCAGCAGCAGTGCCGCGCCCACCGCGAGCACGATCCGCCTCATCGTCATCCCCCGTCCCGGAAAGCCGAGTCGGGGGGGGGGGGGGGGGGGGGGGGGGGGGCGGGCGCGCGCGGGGGGGCGGGGGGGGGGCGCGGCCCCCCCCCCCCCCCGCCGCCCCGCGCGCCCC
>NZ_JBVJLD010000011.1:136444-167988 GCF_055584905.1 Kitasatospora sp. NPDC088742
GATGTCGGAGTGCCCCCACTGCATCCGGAGGGCCCCCACCCCCCGTCCCCCGTCCGGCATCAACGTCCGCCCCGGGCGGGCTAACCGGGGGGGGGGGCCCGGGGGCCGGGGGCCCCCGACTCGTACATGCCCGGTTCGGGCCCGGTCAGAACAGCGGGACGCCGCCGCGGACCAGGCGCCAGGTGCCGCCGCCGAACTCGGCCGGGTCGATGACGCCCTTGGCCTTCACCCAGGTGATCATCGTCTGGCGGATCTCCTCGGAGTTCGACCAGGCGACCGTGGCCTTGGCCACGTGCGGGAAGTTGCCGCCGCCGTTGGCCCGGTAGTTGTTGACCGCCAGCACGAACTGGGCGGCCGGGTCGACCGGGGCGCCGTTGTAGCTGAGGTTGACGATCCGGGAGCCGACCGGCCGGGTCAGGTCGATGTCGTAGGAGACGCCGTAGACCGAGTCGTAGTTGTAGTCCGGGGTGTTGGCCTGGTTGGTCAGGGTGTCCAGGTTGACCGGGTCGGCCGCGCCGAGCTGGGCGAAGTACTTCGCCGAGTACTCCAGGTAGTCCTTGACCTGGGCACCCGTCAGGACCCGGGCCTCCAGGGTGTTCTCGTAGATGTACAGCCCGGCGGCGTCGCGCAGCTTGACGGTGCCGGCCGGGATCACGGCGGTGCGGTTGAACGGCGCGGCCTGCGCCAGCACCGGCAGCGCCGCGTACGAGGTGCCCGCCAGGGCGGCCTTGACGGTGTCCACCTGGACCCGGCCGATCAGGTCGATGATCGGGACGTCCTTGAACCGGGCCTCGGCGATGGAGAGTTCGGTCTTGCAGGTGCCGATCACCTGGTTGACGTAGGCGACCGTCTTCCTGTGCTGGGCGTCGATCAGCCGGACGATCTCCCGGTCCTCCGGCACGGTGTTGGAGTTGAGCACCCGGGAGGAGACCGAGGTGACGTTCCACCGGCCGCGCTCGAACTCCACCTCGAAGTCGAAGCAGGTCAGGCGCTGGCCCCAGGCGAGCGGCTCGGAGAGCACGACCGTCTTGCCGGTCTCCCGGTTGGTCACCAGGCGCTGCGGGATCTCCTTGTGCGCGTGGCCGACCAGCACCGCGTCGATGCCCGGCACGGCGGCGGCCAGCTCGGCCGCGACGTTCTCGCCCCAGGGCAGCTGGTCGCCCCAGGAGCTCGGCTCGTCCGCACCGGTGTGCGCGGCCACCACGACCACCTCGGCACCGGCCGAACGCAGCCGCGGCACGTACTTCTTCGCCTGCTCGACGATGCCCGGGAAGACCATCTGCCCGGCCACGTTGGCCTTGTCCCAGATCGCGATGCCGGGGTTGGTCAGGCCCAGGATGCCGACCCGCAGCGCCCGGCCGTGGCCGAGGTGCAGCTCCTTGATCACGTACGGCGGGAAGGCGGGGCGCTCGTTCTTCGCGTCCAGCGCGTTGGCGCCCAGCAGCGGGAAGTCGAGCTGGCGCTCGAAGGCGCGCAGCAGCGGGATGCCGTAGTTGAACTCGTGGTTGCCCAGCGCGGCGGCGTCGTACTCCAGCGCGTTCATCGCCACGGCCATCGGGTGCTTGGGCGCGCGCTTACCGGTGATCGGCTCGACCCGGGCGTAGTAGTACGCGAGCTGGGTGCCCTGGATGGTGTCGCCGGCGTCGATCAGCAGGGTGCGCTCGCAGCCCTTCTCGGCGCGGATCTGCTTGACCAGGGTGGCGATCTTGGCGAGGCCGACGTCGTTGTGCGCCTTGTCGTCGTACTCGGCGTCGGTGAAGTAGTCCCAGTTCAGCACCCGGCCGTGCAGGTCGGTGGTGCCCATCACGGTGAACGTCTGCTTCTTCTTCTCGCGCCCGCGCTGCTCGGCGGGCGCGGCCGCAGCCTCGGTGGCGGTGGCCATCGGCAGGCCGCCGACCAGGGCGGCACCGGCGGCGGTGACGGCCGTCCGGGCGACGAAGTCACGACGGTTCAGGGGCATGTAGGGCTCCAACGTGAACGAACGGGGCGTCAGCAGGCAGGCGGTGACGCGCGTAGAAGTCTGCACGCAAAACCCGCCCGCGAACACCCCCCAACACGTTTCCAACAGGTGAGCGCTGAAAGACCCGCACATGAAACCCGTACCCCTGTGGCGGCAGGGAGTACCGGTACGGCTTAGATGTAACCCTCGCGGAGGGCGTGGGCGACGGCGTGGGCGCGGTTGCGGAGGTTGAGGCGGGTGGTCAGGCCGTGCAGGACGTTCTTGACGGTCCGTTCGGAGTAGGAGAGCTTGCCGGCGATCTCGCCGGTGTCCCAGCCCTCGGCGATCAGGCGGAGGATGTCGGACTCGCGCTCGGAGATGCCGGGCGGGGCGTAGCCGGGCAGGCCCTGGACGCTGCGCTGGAGCCGGCCCATCTGGGCGATCAGGCGGCCGAGCAGGTCGCCCGGCAGGTCGCCCTCGCCGCGCGCGGCGGCCAGCACGGCCTGCCCCAGCCGCTCCGCGGTGGCCTCGCGCCGTCGCAGTATGGCGGAGACCCCGCACTCGACGGCCTCCAGCAGGTCGGCCTCCCGGATCTGCTCCACCACCAGGACCACCCGGCTGCCGTCGCGGTGCACCAGCCGCCGCATGGTCCCGGTGACCGCGTTGTCCACCGTCTCGGCCACCACCACGGTGACCGTGCCGGGCCCGGCCTCGGAGACCACCTGGAGGTCACCGCAGGCGCGCAGCTGGCTGGCGGCTCCCGCGTAGGAGATGGGGTCGGTCGCATGGATCGCGACCTGGACCACGGCGGTGTGCCGCAGTGTCTCGTCGGCGAACTGGATCGTCACGGTGGCCTGCCTCATGCCTCGTCGGGTGCCCTGACATGCGGGAACGGCGAAGCCCTGGCCCCTCCCGACTGGTCACATGCTCACCGTGGGGGCCCGGGGGTGACCATCGTGGTCCACCACGAGATCCGTCAGGTGAGACGAAGGTCACACCACGAAGTGGTCGTTCGGGGGGTCCGGGGCAGGGCGTCGACACGTGGAATGAAGCGAGAGCGGCACTGGGAGGGGAAGCGATGCGCAGCGGTGGCACCGCCGCCGGGGTGATGGCCCCGGCGGAGGCCGGTCTGACCGAACGTCAGGCCGTCCTGGCCGAGGCGGCCCGGCTGGCCGACCTGGCCCGGCACGGCACCGGCACCCTGATGCTGCTCACCGGACCGAGCGGGATCGGCCGCAGCGCCCTGCTGGACGCCGTGGCGGACCCGGCCGTCTCCTGGGGCATGACGGTGCGCCGGGCCGCCTGTGCCCCCGACGAGACCGGACACCCGTACGCGGTGGCCCGCCAACTCGGTGGCTCCGGGCCGGACTTCGGTCCCGACGAGGAGGGCCGCACCCCCTGGGAGGTGCTCCGCGAGACCGCCGTGCGGCGCCCGCTGCTGCTGCTGGTGGACGATGTGCAGCACGCCGACCCGGCCTCCGCCGACTGGCTGCGCCAGCTCGCCCGCCGGCTCCACCAGCTGCCCGTGCTGCTGGTGGTGACGGAGCGCCGGGAACCGGGGGCGGCCGACCGCAGGCCGCCGTTCGGCGCCGGGCTGCCCGCCGCCGTGCTGCAGACCCGCCGCCTCGCCCCGCTCAGCCCGGCCGGCACCGCGGCCCTGCTCGGCGACCGGCTCGACCGGCCCGTTTCGGACCGCCTGGCCCAGGAGTGCCACCGGGCCACCGCCGGACTGCCGCTGCTGCTCACCGCGCTCACCTGCCCGGACGGCCGCCCGGTCGGCGACGAGCTCGGCCCGGTGCCGACCGCCGCCTTCCGCGAGGCCGTCGGCCACTGGCTCGACCGCGTCGGCGAACCGGCCGCCACCGCCGCCCGCACACTGGCCCAGCTCAGCGGCACCCGCACCGGCTCGGTCGGCCTGGCCGACCTGGTCGCCGCCCAGCCGGGCTGCCCCGGCCACCCGGAGCACACCGGGCCGTCCGAGGACGCCGGCCTCTCCAGCTGGCTCCCGGGCTGGCTGCAGGGCCTGCAGACCATCGGCCTGCTGCGCCCCGCCCGCGGCGACGCCCTGCCGGAGTACGCCCACCCCTGGCTGGCCGCCGCCCTGCTGGCCGGCTGGAGCGACCAGCGCCGGGCCGAACTGCACCGGGGCGTCGCCACCCTGCTCTACGGCCGCGGCGAGCCGGACGACCTGGTGGCCGAACAGCTGCTGCGCACCGAGGTCTGCGGCGCCGAGTGGGCCGCCGACGTGCTGATCGGCACAGCCCGGCAGATCCTGCGCGACGGGGACCGCGAGTACGCCGTCCGGCTGCTGCGGCGCGCGCTGCGGGAGCCGCTCAGCCAGTGCCGCCGCGGCTCGGTGCTGGTCGAACTCGGCTGCCTGGAAGTCACCTTGGGCCCGCCGGAGTCCGTCAACGGCACCCGCCACCTGGCCGAGGCGGTCCGGCTGCACCAGTCCGACGAGGCGGTCTTCGAGGCCGCCAACGCGCTGGGCGTCGCCCTGGCCGGCCGGGGCGAGACCGCCGCCGCCCTGGACGTCCTGGAGGACCTGGCCGAACGCTTCGCCGACCGCGCCGACCTGGCGCACGCGGTGCACGCCGCCACCGCGATGATCGCCTCCCACGACGGGGACAGCTGGCTCCAGGTGGTGGACGGCGTACGCCGGATCGAGGCCCGCTCGGCCACCGGCGTGGCCCCGGCCGCGTACAGCCTGCTGACCGAGTTCGACTCCACCAGCGGACGCCTCTCGGCGGCCGAAGTCTCCCGCCGGGTGGTCGAGTTGACCGCCCAGCCGATGGACAGCTTCTCCGCCAGCTACCTCACCGCCTCGGCCGCCACACTGGCCCAGTGGGCCGACCGGCTGGACCTGGCCGACCGGCTGGTCGCCGAGGGCCTGACCGCGCACCGGGGCGCCAAGCTCCACCCGGCCTACCAGTGCCTGCTCAGCGTGCGGGCCGAGAGCCGGATGATGCGCGGTCAGTTCTCGCTGATGCTGCAGGAGCTGGCCGCCGCCTCGGACCAGCGCGGGGTGCTGACCCTCGGCAACGCCCACCTCACCTCCCAGGCCGTGATCGCGCTCTGCGAGACCGGCCACCCGGTGCAGGCCAGGCAGCTGGTCGCGGCCGGCTTCGAGGACAGCCCGCCGAGCGGCCCGTCCTCCTGGGAGATGAACGAACTCGTCTACGCCCGGGGCCTGTTGCGGCTCGCCGACGGACGGGCCGAGGAGGCGCTGGCCGACCTGCTGGACTGCGGCCGCCGCCAGCTGGAACGCCAGGTGCTGAGCCCGATCGTCACCCCCTGGCGCTCGGCCGCCGCCGACTGCCACCTGCTGCTCGGCCAGGTCGGCCCGGCGGCCGAACTCGCCGCCGAGGAGCTCCGGCTGGCCCGCATCTGGGACACCCCGCGGACCGTCGGCCGGGCCTTGCGGGTGCTCGGCGCCGCGACCGGCGGACGGCAGGGGCTGGCCACCGTCCAGGAGGCGGTGCGGCTGCTGCGCGCGGACGGGCTGGACGTCGAACTGATCCCGGCGCTGACCACCCTCGGCGGGCTGCTCGGCGGCAGCGGACAGCGCGCGGCTGCCCGGGAGGCCCTCCGCGAGGCGGTCAGCCGGGCAGAGCGGATCGGCGCGGTGCGGATGCGCGCCGCGGCGGCCGACCTGCTGCTGGCCTCCGGGGCACGGCCCGACCGGCAGCGGCAGACCGGCGCGGGCGCGCTGACCGCCGGCGAGCAGCGGGTCTGCCGGCTGGCGGCGGAGGGCAACTCCAACCCGGAGATCGCCGAGCTGCTGCACCTGGCGCTGCGCACGGTGGAGACCCACCTGACCAACAGCTTCCGGAAGTTGGGCATCAAGCGGCGGGCCGAGCTGGCGGGAGTGCTGGAGCGGCCGCAGGAGTGAGCGGGGCCGTCCGGGGGAGGTGGCCGTCGGCACCGGCGGATGCGGTGGGGCGGCGGTCACCTGGGGTGGTCCTCTCCGGTCGGCTGGTGAGGTCCAGCCTGCCGGGAGCGACGGGTGGGACACCAGGGCCGGACGGTCACCACAGGGGGACGAGTGGGAGTGTCCGTAAGGGCAACCGGGCAGTAACCTGAGCCCCCGTCATCACCCCCACCCGGGCACGGCCCCCGGCGGGGGTGGGCCTCAGAGCAGCCCGGCGAGGCGCTCCAGCTCCGCCTTGAGCGCTGCCGTCGGGTCGACCCCGCCGGGGACCAGCGTCTCCCAGCTGCGCGCCCGGACGTAGCCGTCCAGGGCGAGCGGCAGCTCCCGGACGAGGACCTGCCGCGCCTGCCCGGCCTCCGCCTTCGCCAGCGCCGCGAACAGCCCGTCCGCGTCCACCGAGGAGGGCAGCCCGATGGCGGCCGCCCGTTCCCGGAGCACCGCCAGCTCGGCCCGCAGCTCCGAGGGCAGCGCCTTGGGCCGCGGCGGCTTCGACGCGGGCCTCGGCAGGGGCTGTGGCACCGGCTGTGGCACCGGCTGCGGTGTGACCGCCCCGGCACCCGCCCCCGCCCCGGCCCCGGGCTCCACCTCGGGGATGCCCCCGGTCCGGTCCCAGGGCCAGCGCCGGGGGGCGAGCAGCGCGCCCGCCCCGTACAGCCCCGCGACGACGGCCGGCCACCACGGCCCGGCCGCCCCCGCGAAGTACAGCGCCAGGCCGCCCGTGCCCGCCGCGCAGCCGATCAGGTTGCGCGGCGACTCCAGGTACCGCAGCAGCCGGTCACTGATAGCCACGGATCTCCTCGAACGCCCCGTCCAGCGAGCCCCGTCCGTCGAACAGCTTTCCGCCCGTCAGGTCCGCGATGCCCTGGAGCTGCCCCGTCGCCGCGTCGCCGAACAGGATCGGGAAGACCGGCACCGCCCGGGCGGCCCCGGTCAGCCCGCCGTACCAGGAGCGGAACTCCTGGTCCTTGAGCCCCTCGTTGCTCTCCCCGTCCGTCATCACCACGATCGAGGTGAAGCGGTCGTCCGCGCTCGCCGCCCGCTGACGGCCCACCAGCTCGAAGGCCTCCTTCAGGCTGCTGTACACCGCCGTGCCGCCGTCCGCCGCCAGCCCCTGCACCTCCTGCTGGATGCGGGCCAGCTCGGCCTCCGGCGGCCCGGCCGGGATCCGGTACGTCCGCTCCGACTTCACCGCCGAGGCGAACTCGACCACCGTCACCTCCTCGCGCTGGCGGAACCGCCGCTGCCCGCGCGGGTCCTGGGCCCCCGTCAGCCGCGCCATCGCGGCCTTCAGGGAGTCCAGCCGGGGCCCCTTCATCGAGCCCGAGGTGTCCAGCACGTACACCGTCCGGGACGGGCGGCGCAGCTCGTTCTGATAGGCCGACAGCAGCCCGTCCGCCACCGCCCGGGTGCCCGGAAACGGCAGCTCCCGGCGCCGGTCGGCGGGCAGCCCGGCGGCGGGCGCGACCCCGGTGGTCACCGGGCGGCGCAGGGTCTCCTCGGTGATCCGCTGCTGCGCCTTGGGGTCGAGCAGGTACCGGCCGAGGCGCTGGAAGGAGTCCTGGGCGGGCTTGCCGGCCGAGGCCAGCAGGGTGAGCGGGTAGTCGGCCGAGACCACCCCGTCCACCGGCCGGACCACCGTGAGCCGGTCCTCGGCGGGCAGGGTGCGGTTCATCGAGAGCAGCACCGACTCGTAGTTGACCAGGGCGCCGACCCGGGTCTCGTTCTGCTTGGCGGCCTTCTGGTAGGCCTCGGCCAGCCAGCCCGAGGAGCCCGAGGTCAGCTTCTGCCCGCTGAAGAACTGCTTCAACTGCGGTGCGGCCTTGGCCACGTCGGCGTCCGACAGGGCCGAGCCGGCCCCGGAGAACGCCGAGGCCAGCGCGACCAGCGCGGAGAAGCCGGAGTTGGAGCGGGACGGGTCGGCCATCCCGTAGCTGAGCTTGCCGGCGACCGCCGCTTCGCCGATCTTCCCCCAGGTGACCTGCGAGCCGTCCCCCCAGCCCAGTTCGCTCAGCATGGTGGACCGCACCCCGACCGCCACCGGCGAGCTCATCACCGGCGTCTCGGAGAGCAGCTTGCCCTTCCCCGCCTCGTCCAGCCGCAGGTAGTGGTTGGACGGGAACCAGACCGCGTCGTACTTGCCGTCCGCCTGCCCCGAGGCCACCGTGTCGGCCCCGTCCAGCGAACCGGACCAGGTGAACTCCACCTTCACCCCGGTCGAGGCCTTGGCGTCGGCCAGCACCGGCGCCATGTCCTGGAGTTCGCTCCCCGCCAGGACCCGGAGCACGCCGTCCTTCGGCTGCTCCGTCCCGCCGCCGCCGTTCCCGCCCTCACTCGTGCAGCCCGTCCCGGCCAGCGCCAACGCCAGCACGGCGGGCGCGATCCGTCGCAGCACCCCGTCCCCCCTCATCCTCTGCCTCACTTCTTGGCGGCGTCGACCAGCCGGGCCAGCACCTCGACCGTCGGCGGCTGTGCCTGGACGATCCCGGCCTCGGCCAGGCCCGGCACGAAGACCAGCCTCGGATTCGGCGACTTGACCACCCGGGAGAAGGCTCCCGGGTCGGCCTGCGGGCGGAAGCCGTGCAGGGCCGCCAGGTTGATCAACTTCGGGTCGTCCCGAAGCAGTTCGGCGATCTTCTGCCCGTCGGGCGTCAAGCTGACCGCCGTGTGGTCACTCGTGACGGTGGTGTCCGGGTAGAGCACCACCAGGTCCGTCGCCGTGGTCCCGTGCGCCACCAGCGAGGCCACCTGGGACTCGTAGGCCAGCACCAGGGGATTGCCGACCCCGCTCTGGAAGTCCTTGAACGGGCCGTCCGAACTGGTCTTCTGGCCGCCCTGTTTGGCCGTCAGCTTGCGCAGCAGCGGGGCGACCGCCTGCTCCCCGGCGGTGTCGGAGACCACCCGGTTGCCGTTCTTCACATAGGCGGCCGCGGCCAGGTAGAGCGCCCCCGAGGAGGAGGTGGCCGGGTCGGTGCTGGTCACGAACAGGTCCCCGGCCAGCTCCGGGATGACCTGCGGCTCCTTGATCCGGTCCCACCGCACGTCGTTGCCCACGGCGTCCAGGTACTTGGCCATGTCCAGCTTCCAGGGCTTGCCCTCCTGGTGGGTGGCGTACCCCTTCTCGACCAGCAGGTCGGCCACCTTGTCGTGCGCGATGACCACCAGCGGCGAGTAGAACGGCTGGACCGGTTCGGTGGTGATGCCCTGCTTCTTGGCGACCTCCAGGGCCGGGCCCCGGCTGGCCGGGAAGACCATCCCGTAGCCGTCCAGGTTCGCGCTCGCCATCGACCAGGAGCCGATGGTCTGGCTCTTCACCTCGAAGCCTTTGGCCCTGAACTCCTCTGCCACGACGGGGTCGTTGAAGAACTCCGCCTTCTCCGAACCGATCAGGATCCGCACTTCGGTGAGCTTCGGCCCGGGATCCGGACGGAGCACCGCGTACGCCACCCCGCCCAGCAGCACCAGCGCCGCAAGTACGCCGATGACTCGTCTCATCGCCAACCCTTCCCCCACCAGCGGCACTTCAGGACCTTGAGATTCCCGCCCGGCCGGGAGCGGTGCCCGAACCCGGGGTGAACCGGAGGTGAACAAGCCTTCACGGAACCGCATCGGTCTCGGTGTGTCAGTACCAACTCGGGCTCACGGTGGGAGAACTAACGACGTGTCACTCCGTTCACCGAATCGTTCGACAACTGCCACGGTGCAGTCGGCCGGAACGGCGAAGTTACGTACCGGTAATGTTTAGGCTCTCAGCCATGCGCCGAGCAAAAATCGTCTGCACCCTCGGGCCTGCCGCCGACTCATACGAGCAGATCAAAGCCCTTGTCGACGCCGGTATGGACGTCGCCCGTTTCAACCTCAGCCACGGCTCCCAGTCAGAACACGAGGAGCGCTACCGCAGGGTCCGCAAGGCCGCCGAGGAGACCGGCCGCAGCATCGGGGTCCTGGTCGACCTCCAAGGCCCGAAGATCCGACTGGGCACCTTCGCCGAAGGTCCCGTACTCCTCGAACGCGGCGACGAGTTCACCATCTCCGTCGAGGAGGGTGTGGTCGGGGACCGCGACACCTGTGGCACCACCTACCTCGGGCTGGCCGACGACGTCCGGCCCGGTGAACGCATCCTGGTCGACGACGGCCGGGTCTGCCTGGAGGTCACCGAGGTGGCCGGCCCCCGGGTCCGCTGCACCGTCCTGGAGGGCGGGCTGATCTCCGATCACAAGGGACTCAACCTCCCCGGCATCGCCGTCTCGGTGCCCGCGCTCAGCGACAAGGACGTCGCCGACCTGCGCTGGGCCATCCGGACCGGTGCCGACCTCATCGCCCTCTCGTTCGTGCGAAGCGGGGCCGATGCCGAGGACGTCCGCCGGATCATGGCGGAGGAGGGCCGGTCGGTGCCCGTCCTCGCCAAGATCGAGAAGCCGCAGGCGGTGGAGAACCTCGAGTCCATCGTCGACGCCTTCGACGGCATCATGGTCGCCCGCGGCGACCTGGGGGTCGAAATGCCCCTGGAGGACGTGCCGTTGGTGCAGAAGCGGGCCGTCAAGCTGGCCAAGCGGAACGCCAAGCCGGTCATCGTCGCCACCCAGATGCTCGACTCGATGATCAACGCCTCCCGGCCCACCCGGGCCGAGGCCTCCGACGTGGCCAACGCCGTCCTGGACGGCACCGACGCGGTGATGCTCTCCGGCGAGACCTCCGTCGGCAAGTACCCGGTCGAGACCGTCCGCACCATGGCCCGGATCATCACCGCTGTCGAGGAGGACGTCCTCGCGGCCGGGCTCCCGCCGCTCACCGACTCCAACAAGCCGCGCACCCAGGGCGGCGCCGTCGCCCGCGCGGCGGCCGAGATCGGTGACTTCCTGGGCGCCAAGTACCTGATCGCCTTCACCCAGTCCGGCGACACCGCCCGCCGGCTCACCCGCTACCGCTCGCCCATCCCGGTCCTGGCGTTCACCTACGAGCCCGCCGTCCAGGGGCAGCTCGCCCTCACCTGGGGTGCCGAAACCTTCCTGGGCCCGTTCGCGGCCACCACGGACGAGATGGTCGCCCAGGTGGACGCCGCGCTGCTCTCGCTGGGCCACTGCCAGAAGGGTGACATCGTGGTCATCACGGCGGGCTCCCCGCCCGGCCTGGCCGGCTCCACCAACCTGGTCCGCGTCCACCACGTGGGCGAACTCGACAACTGACGCCGGCTCGACAACTGACGAACGGGGCGCGGCCGGTGGGCCGCGCCCCGTTCTTTGGGGTGCCGGGTGCGGGATTCGAACCCGCAAGCCCTTTCGGGCAGATGTGTTTGAGACATCCGTGTATGCCATTCCACCAACCCGGCGAGGGTGAGCGCTCAGAAGGATACCCTGTGCGCGCCTTCTGGTGCAGCTAGGTAGGCTCGTGCCCTGCAGCACCCCGCCGGAACGAGGAGCCCCGTGAGCACCGCCGACGAGCAGGCACAGCCGCTTGACATCGACTCGCCCCAGATCACCCGAATTGTCATCGCCGAGGACGAGGCGCTGATCCGCCTCGACCTGAAGGAGATGCTCGAGGAGGAGGGATACACCGTCGTCGGTGAGGCCGGTGACGGTGCGACGGCCCTGAAGCTGGTCGAGGAGCTGAGGCCCGACCTGGCCATCCTGGACGTCAAGATGCCCGTGCTGGACGGGCTGTCGGCTGCGGAGCAGATCCACGAGGCGCACCTGGCGCCGGTGCTGATGCTGACCGCGTTCTCGCAGCGCGAGCTGGTGGACCGGGCCCGGGACGCCGGGGCGATGGCCTACATCGTGAAGCCGTTCAGCAAGAGCGACCTGGTGCCCGCGATCGAGATGGCGGTCTCCCGCTACACCGAGATGCGGACGCTGGAGGAGGAGATCGCCGACCTCACCCAGCGCCTGGAGACCCGGAAGCTGGTGGACCGGGCCAAGAGCGTGCTCCAGACCAAGTTCGGGCTGACCGAGCCGGCAGCCTTCCGCTGGATCCAGAAGACCTCGATGGACCGCCGGATGACCATGGCCGCCGTGGCGGAGGCCGTGATCGAGGAGGGCGTCGCCCAGGACAAGAAGAAGGCCGAGGCCACCGAGGGCTGAGCCCCGACCGTCCGTACGCCGAAGGCCCGCCCCTCCTCGGAGGGGCGGGCCTTCGTGGTGACGCGGTGTCAGTCCTCGCCGAGGTAGGCCTTGCGGACCTCGTCGTTGCCGAGCAGGTCACGCCCGGTGCCGGTGAGCACGATCTTGCCGATCTCCATCACGTAGCCCTGGTCGGAGAGCGAGAGCGCGGCCTGCGCGTTCTGCTCCACCAGGAGGATGGTGGTGCCGGCCGCCTTGAGCTCGACGATGGTGGCCATGATCTTCTGCATCATCAGCGGGGAGAGGCCCATCGAGGGCTCGTCCAGCATCAGGAGCTTCGGACGGGACATCAGGGCGCGCCCCATGGCGAGCATCTGCTGCTCGCCGCCGGAGAGCGTGCCGGCCGCCTGCTTCCGGCGCTCGCCGAGGATCGGGAAGAGCGTGTAGGCGCGCTCCACGTCCTCGGCGATCCCGGCACCGTCCTTGCGGAGGAAGGCACCGAGGAGGAGGTTCTCCTCGATGGTCATCCGCGGGAAGATGTGCCGGCCCTCGGGGGAGTGGGCCAGCCCGAGCGCGACGATCTTGTGCGCCGGGACGGAGGCCAGCGGCTGCCCGTCGAAGGTGATGGTGCCGCCGGTCGGCTTGAGCAGGCCGGAGAGGGTGCGCAGGGTGGTGGTCTTGCCGGCGCCGTTGGTGCCGATCAGGGTGGTGACCTCGCCCTGGTTCGCGGTGAAGCTGATGCCCTTGACGGCCTCGATCTTGCCGTAGGCGACGCGGAGGTCCTGGACCTCGAGCAGAGCGGTCATTCGGCGTCTCCCGCCTGCGAGTCGGTGCTGGTGGTACCGGCGGTGTCGGTGGCCGTCTCCAGGGGAGCGCCGAGGTAGGCCGTGATGACCCGCTCGTCGCCCTGGACGGTCTCCTTGTCGCCCTCGACGATCTTCTGACCCTGCACCAGGACGGCCGTCCGGTCGCAGAGGTTGAAGATGAACTTCATGTCGTGCTCGATCACCAGGATCGCGACCCCGAGGTCGCGGATGGCGAACACCAACTCCTCGGCGGCGTTGGTCTCCTGGGGGTTCATGCCGGCGGTCGGCTCGTCCAGCAGGAGCAGGCCGGGGTCGCTGGCCAGCGCGCGGGCGATCTCCAGCTTGCGCTGCTCGCCGTAGGGCAGGTTGCGGGCCAGGTGGTCCGCCTTGGCCGCCAGGCCGGTGAACTCCAGGAGCTCCATGGCCCGTTGGCGGCTGGCCGCCTCGGCCCGGTGGTAGCCGGGGCCGCGCAGGATGGCCGAGAACAGGCCCTCCTTGGTGCGGCTGTGCCGGCCGACCAGGACGTTCTCCAGCACGGTCATGTTGGCGAACAGCCGGATGTTCTGGAAGGTGCGGGCGATGCCGGCCTGGGTGACCAGGTGCGGCTTGGGCGGCAGCACGGTGCCCTTGTAGCTGACGGTGCCCTCGGTGGGGACGTAAAGACCCGTCAGGCAGTTGAAGAAGGTGGTCTTGCCGGCGCCGTTGGGGCCGATCAGACCGACGATCTCACCCGCGTTGACGGTGAGGTCCACGTTGTTGACGGCGGTGAGGCCGCCGAACTTCATGGTGACGCCGCGGGCGTCCAGCACCGTCTCGGTCGTGGTGGTGGTGCTCATCTGGGTGTTCACGCCCCTGCCTTGGTGAGGACGGTGTCGCCGGGCGTGGCCTGGGCGGGGATGTCGGCGCTCTCGTACTCCAGCTGCTGGCGGCGTCCGGCGACCAGGCCGGCCGGGCGCAGGCGCATCAGCAGGATCAGGGCGACGCCGAACGCGAGCAGCTGGTAGTCCTTCAGGAACTCCAGCTTGGCCGGGATCAGGTAGAGCAGGCTGGCGCCGAGCAGCGGGCCGCTGATGGTGCCCATGCCGCCGAGGATGACGGCGGCGAGCAGGAAGGCCGAGTTCGGCGGGACGGGCCCGGCGAAGACGTAGACCTCGGGGGTGACGGCGCTCTGCACGTGTGCTTGGACGGCGCCGGCCATGCCGGCCAGGGTGGCGCCGAGCGCGAAGGCGATCAGCTTGACCCGGAAGCCGTTGATGCCCATGGCCTCGGCGGCGGTCTCGTCCTCGCGGATGGCGACCCAGGCGCGGCCGATCCGGGAGTCGGAGACCCGGCTGAAGACCAGCACCACGATGGCGGTGACGCCCAGCATCAGCAGCAGGTAGTTGGAGAACTTGCCGACCTCGAGGCCGAAGAAGTCGTGCGGCTGGCCGAAGTCGAAGCCCAGGATGTTGACCTGGGGGATCGCGCCGATGCCGTTCGGGCCGTTGGTGATGCTGGGGCCAGAGGTGCCGTCCATGTTGTTCATGGCGATCCGGAAGATCTCGCCGAAGCCCAGGGTGACGATGGCGAGGTAGTCGCCGCGCAGCCGCAGGGTCGGGGCGCCGATCACCACGCCGAAGACCAGGGCGGCGGCCGCGCCGATCAGCACGGCCAGCGGGAAGGGCGCCTGCCAGTCCCGGAAGACCGAGAACTGCGAGCCGGAGACCAGGGCGGCGGCGTAGGCGCCGACACCGAGGAAGGCGACGTAGCCGAGGTCGAGCAGGCCGGTGAGGCCGACCACGACGTTCAGGCCGAGCGCCACGGTGGCGAAGATCAGGATGTTGACCCCGACCAGGATGTAGAGCTCGCTGGACTGGGTGAACGGGAAGGCCGCGGCGGCCGCGAAGGCACCGCCGGTGGTGACCGCCCGGTGACGGGCCGTCAGGTCGCTGAAGCGGCGCAGCAGTCCGGCCTGGGCCAGCGCGATCGCGCTCGGCACCACGGCGAACAGGTAGCTGGAGAACAGCTCCTTCTCCGCGCCGATGCCGAAGGCGAAGAGCAGCAGGCCGACCGCGAAGACGGCGACGATGACCAGGATCTCGGCCCAGGGGCTCAGCGGCTTCGGCGCGCTGACGGCGCGTCGGTCCACCGGCAGCTGGAAGGCGGCCAGGGTCAGCAGCGAGCCGACCGCGGCGATCCAGCCGCCGGGCTCCAGGTTGGCCAGCCCGCCGAGCTGGTAGGAGATCATCCCGACCGAGAGCCAGGAGCTCAGCACGGCGCCCAGCGAGAGCAGCCGCAGCGGCCAGGCGGAGCCGGCCGGGACCAGCCAGCCCAGGCCGCGCACGCCGTAGGAGGCGAGCACGAAGAGCAGCGTCACCAGGCCGGAGCCGAGGGCCACCCACTGCAGGCCGGCCGGGGAGAAGTCGTACGTGAGGTCGCCGGGGAACTCGTCGGTCCAGGTCCAGGCGAGCAGGGACGAGGCGGCGGTGAGCACGGCGCCGGCGGCCGTGACGGCGCGGGCGGCGGGAGCGGGGAGGAAGGTGGTGGTCATAGCGGCCTCACGCCCGGTCTGCGACGCGCTCGCCGAGTAGACCTTGTGGTCTCACCAGGAGCACGACGATGAGGAGTACGAACGCCCAGACGTTGGCCCAGCTGGCGCCGCCGAGCTGGTCGAGGCCGGGGACGTGCTGGATGTAGGCGGTGGCCAGCGATTCGGCGACGCCGAGCACCAGGCCGCCGAGCATGGCGCCGTAGATGTTGCCGATGCCGCCGAGCACGGCGGCGGTGAAGGCCTTCAGGCCGGCGATGAAGCCCATGGTGAACTCGACCTGGCCGTACCGGAGTCCGTGCGCGACGGCGGCGATGGCCGCGAAGGCGGCGCCGATCGCGAACGCGACCACGATGATCCGGTCGGTGTTGATGCCCATCAGCTTGGCGGTGTCCGGGTCCTGCGAGGTGGCCTGCATCGCGCGGCCGGTCCGGGTCATCCGGACGAAGGCGCCCAGGATGATCATGCAGAGCGGAGCGGCCACCAGCAGGAACAGGTCGTTCCGCTGGAGCGTGAAGGAGCCGAGGTCGAAGGCGGAGCCCTCGAAGTGGGGGAAGGTGCGGGCCTTCTTGGCGTCGGGGTAGAAGCGCCAGACCACCTGCTGGAGGGTGATCGAGAGGCCGATCGCGGTGATCAGCGGTGCGAGCCTGGGAGCGGTGCGCAGCGGCCGGTACGCGAGGCGCTCGGCGCCGGTCGCGACCAGGACGGAGACGATCACGCCGCCGACGATCATCAGGGGCAGGGCCAGCCAGAGCGAAGTGCCGGACGGCAGGAGCAGGTAGGCGGTCAGCGCGCCGAAGCCGCCGACCATGAAGATCTCGCCGTGGGCGAAGTTGATCAGCTGGACGATGCCGTAGACCATCGTGTAGCCGACGGCGATCAGGCCGTACATCAGCCCGAGCATCAGGCCGTTGGCCAGGTTTTGCGGCAGTTCGTGCACCGCAGGCCTCCGTGGTGTGGGGTATGGGACGGGCGGGGGTGCTGTTGGCGCCCCCGCCCGGGTGCTGCATGGTGCTGCGTGGTGCTGCGCGTGTGGCTGGGTGACCCGGCGTCAGCCGCCGGGCCGGCTCAGCCGGTTCAGCCGGTGTAGGTGCCGCTCTTCACGGCGGCCCACTTGCCGTCCTTGACCTGGTAGACGGTGAGCTGCTTGTTGGTGGTGTCGCCGTACTGGTCGAAGGCGACCTTGCCGGTGGCGCCCTCGAAGGAGACCTTGCCCAGCGCGTCGATCACCTTGGCGCGGGCGTCGGCCGGCACCTTGCCGCCGTTGGCGGCGACGACGGCCTTGACGGCCTCGACGATCGACCAGGCGGCGTCGTAGGAGTAGCCGCCGTAGGCCGCGTACGGCTCCGGGTAGGCAGCGGCCTTGTAGCCCTCGATGAAGGCCTTGGCGGAGTCCAGCTGCTCGACCGGGGCGCCGACCGAGGTGGCGAGGTCGCCCTCGGCCTGGCCGTTGGCGAGCTTGATGAACTCGTCGTCGTAGAGGCCGTCACCACCGAAGACCGGGACGGTGGCGCCGGCCTTCTTGATCTGGCCGCTCAGCGGGCCGCCCTCGGGGTACTCGCCGCCGTAGTAGACCGAGTCGGCGCCGGAGGACTTGACCTTGGTCGCGACCGCGGAGAAGTCCTTGTCGTCGGGGTTGATGTGCTCGGTGCCGACGACCTGGCCGCCCAGCTTCTTGAACTCCTCCAGGAAGATGTTCGCGAGGCCCGCGCCGTAGGTCTTCTTGTCGTCGATGACGAAGACCTTGGTCTTCTTGGCGTCGTTGTAGAGGTACTGCGCGGCGAACTTGCCCTGCACCACGTCGGTGGTGGCGGTGCGGAAGTACGAGGCGTACATGCGCTTGAAGCTCTGCTTGCCCCAGTCCGCGCCGAGGGACAGCTGCGGGTTGGTGTTGGCGGGAGAGACCTGGGCCAGCTTGGCGTCGTTGAAGACGCTCTGCATGGTCAGCGAGACACCGGAGTTGAGCGGGCCGACGACGCCGAGGACGTTCTTGTCGCCGACCAGCTTGGTGGCGTTCTGCTGGCCCGAGGACGGGTTGGCCTGGTCGTCCAGGGCCTCGAGCTCGAAGGTCACGCCGGGGACGGTCTTGTCCTTGTTGGCCTTCTTCACCGCGAGGTCGGCCGAGTTCTTGATGCCCAGGCCGAGGGCGGAGAGCTTGCCGGTCAGGGGCGCGTCGACACCGATGACGACCTTGACGCTGCCGCCGGCCGCGCCGTCGTCGGCCTTCTTCTCACCGCGCGAGCCGCAGGCGGAGACCGTGAGCGCTCCGGCGACCGCGATGCTCACGACAAGCAGTGAACGATTACGCACGAGGGTTCCCTTTCTGAGGAAAAGCACCGGGCCGGAAGTGACGGGGTGCTCGTCGCGCGCTGGGGCCAGGCCCGGATGTGTGGCGCGGTGACTGGCCGTGACTCTAGAGCGCATTTCGCGGCTCGGGCAGGGGTGCGGACATGCTGTGATTCTCTTGTTATGAGGACACGGCCGATTAATCTCACATGTTGGTCGTTCGCCCACTGTTCCCGGGTCCTTGACAGGAGCTTGACCCGCTCGTGGACCTGAATTACCGCCAGAAATGCAGGTGGTCGGCGATCCGTCCGACTATCGGACATCGCCGTCCGGAGAGGCGGTATCGACCGGTGGCGTCCGGATACCGGAACTCCGGCAGGCCGAGTCGAGCCAATGGGCCAGTGATTCCGCGTACGCGGCCCCCGGGATCTGACTCACGGTCTGGATTGCGCGGATGTTACGCAGCGTTACATCCACGTAGGGGAGTTCCACTCCGACGGGTACGGTCGAACAGTCCGTCAGGTCGTACTCCAGCCGCAGCAGCAGCGGCCGCCCGGCGGCTGCGGTGAGCGGCAGCCCGCCCCGGACCGAGAGGGTGATCCCCGGGTACGGCTGACTCACCGCCAGCAGGTCCACCGGCACCTCCCCCTCCACCCGGAGCTCGGCCGTCACCTCCAGGTGCTTCCCCTCGGCCCGCCCCTCGGCCGGCACCGTCAGCCTGGCCACCTGGGCCGGGTACGGAGCGGGCGGCGGCGAGGCCTGGGCGGGCGGGTCGTGCTCCAGTGCGCGGAACAGCAGCAGGGCGGTGGCGGCGGCCGCCAGGGCCAGCAGCGCCTTACGCCGCCGGGGCCCCAACTCCCGCTGGACACGCGCCAGTCGGCCGGCCGGACCGCCCTCGGTCCGCACCGTGCCGTCCCCGGCCTCCAACGGCCCGAGCCCGTCCCCGGACATGCCAACGCCCCCTCGTTCGGGGGCCTCCTGCCCCGTGGGGGCAGCAGTCAAACAAGGGGGCGCGGGGGGCGCGCGTGTAGAGCGCGCGGGTGTGCCGGCGGCTCAGAGGTCGCGGAGCATACAGGTCAGCCGGCAGCTGGTGATCCGCTTGCCGGTGTCGTCCGTGATCGCGATCTCGTAGGTGGCCGCGGTCCGTCCCTTGAACACCGCGGTGGCCACGCCGGTCACCAACCCCGAGGTGGCGGAGCGGTGGTGAGTCGCGTTCAGGTCCACGCCGACCGCGTACCGGCCGGGCCCGGCGTGCAGCATCGCGCCGATCGAGCCGAGCGTCTCGGCCAGCGCCGCCGAGGCCCCGCCGTGCAGCAGACCGTACGGCTGCTGGTTCCCCTCCACCGGCATGGTGCCGACGACGCGGTCCGCGCTGGCCTCCACCACCTTGATGCCCAGCCGGTCGCCGAGGTGGCCACCGCTGAAGGTGGAGGGGTCGACGCCCAGCTTGGCGAAGTGGTCGAGCACGTCCTGCGGGACGTTCAGGATCGGGGCCGAGTCGGTCATGGTGCTCCTGCCGTTCGAGGGTCACTGCGAGGTCCGTGGTGCTCCCGTGATCGTACGACTGCCCGCTCGCGGCGACACGGGGATGTCCCCGCCGGGCCATAGGATCGGTCAGTGGCAGAGCAATCGGCAGGAACGGACGTGGACGTGGCTACGCAGAGTACGGACAAGGCAGCGGCGAGCCCCGGGGGGCGTCCCCGGCTGATGCTGCTCGACGGGCACTCCATGGCCTACCGGGCCTGGTTCGCGCTGCCCGCGGAGAACTTCTCCACCGTCACCGGCCAGACCACCAACGCGATCTACGGATTCGCCTCGATGCTCGCCAACACGGTGCGGGACGAGCGGCCCACCCACCTCGCGGTCGCCTTCGACCTCTCCCGGAAGACCTTCCGCTCGGAGGAGTTCCCCGACTACAAGGCCAACCGGGCCAAGACGCCGGACGAGTTCAAGAGCCAGATCGGTCTGATCCACGAGCTGCTGGACGCGATGCACGTGTCCCGGATGTCCGTCGAGGGCTTCGAGGCCGACGACATCATCGCCACCCTGGCCACCGCCGCCGAGGCGGCCGGCTACGACGTGCTGATCGTCACCGGGGACCGGGACTCGCTCCAGCTGGTCACCGAGCACGTCACCGTGCTCTACCCCACCAAGGGCGTTTCGGAGTTGACCCGCTACACCCCGGAGAAGGTGGCCGAGAAGTACGGTGTGACGCCCACCCAGTACCCGGACTTGGCGGCCCTGCGCGGTGACCCGTCGGACAACCTGCCCGGCATCCCCGGCGTCGGCGAGAAGACCGCCGCGAAGTGGGTCAACCTGTACGGCTCCTTCGACGAGCTGGTCGCCCACGCCGACGAGGTCAAGGGCAAGATCGGCGAGAAGCTACGCGAGCACCTCGACTCGGTCAAGCGCAACCGGGTGCTCACCGAGCTGGTCCGCACCGTCGAACTCCCGCTCGCCGTCGACGAGTTGGAGCGCAAGCCGTTCGACCGCGAGGCGGTCGGCCAGCTGCTGGAGTCGCTGGAGTTCCGCAACCCCAACTTCCGCGAGCGGGTCTACGCCCTCGACCCGGCCCCGGCCGGCGAGGCCGAGGCGGCCCCCGCCCCCGGCATCGCCGTCGAGGGCACCCTGCTCACCGAGGAGGGCGCCCTCGCCGCCTGGCTCGACGAGCACTCCACCGGCACCGTCGCGGTCGCCGCCCTCTACCAGTGGGCCCTCGGCTCCGGCGAGGTCGAGCAGATCGCCCTGGCCACCGGCGAGACCGCCGCCTGGTTCGACCCCACCCAGCTCGCCGAGGCCGACGAGCGGGCGCTCGCCGCCTGGCTGGCGGACCCGGCCCGCCCGAAGGCCCTGCACATCGCCAAGCAGGTCATGCGGGCCTTCGCCGAGCGGAGTTGGCGGATCGACGGGGTGGTCGCCGACACCGCGCTCGCCGCCTACCTCGACAAGCCCGGCCGCCGCACCTTCACCCTCGACGTGCTCGCCGAGGAGTACCTGGCCCGCTCGCTGGCCCCTGCCGAGGTGGCCGAGAGCGGCCAGCTCTCCTTCGACGCCCCCGAGCACGACCCCACCGCCGGCGCCCAGGCCCTGATGGCCCAGGCCCGCGCGGTGCTCGACCTCGCCGAGCACTTCGACACCCGGCTCGCCGAGGTCGGCGCGGCGAAGCTGCTGCACGAGATGGAGCTGCCGGTCGCCGAGCTGCTGGCCCGGATGGAGCGCACCGGCATCGCCGCCGACCGCGAGTGGCTCACCACCATCGAGTCGCAGTTCGCCGCCGAGATCCAGCGGGTGGTCGGCGAGGCGCACGCCGCGGCCGGCCACGAGTTCAACCTCGGCTCGCCCAAGCAGCTCCAGGAGATCCTCTTCGGCGAGCTGGCCCTGCCCAAGACCAAGAAGATCAAGACCGGCTACACCACCGACGCCGACGCGCTCGCCTGGCTGGCCACCCAGACCACCAACGAGCTCCCGGTCGTCCTGCTCCGCCACCGCGACCAGGCCAAGCTGCGCACCACCGTCGAGGGCCTGCTCAAGACCGTCTCGCCGAAGGGCCGGATCCACACCACCTTCAACCAGATGGTGGCCGCCACCGGCCGGCTCTCCTCCCAGGACCCGAACCTGCAGAACATCCCGGTCCGCACCGAGGAGGGCCGCCAGATCCGCCGCGCCTTCGTGGTCGGCGAGGGCTACGAGGCGCTGCTCACCGCCGACTACTCGCAGATCGAACTGCGCATCATGGCCCACCTCTCGGAGGACGCCGCGCTGATCGAGGCCTTCGAGTCCGGCGAGGACCTGCACACCACCGTCGCCTCCCAGGTCTTCGAGGTCGCCCCCGAGGCGGTCGACGCCGAGATGCGGCGCAAGATCAAGGCGATGTCCTACGGCCTCGCCTACGGCCTCTCCGCCTACGGCCTCTCCCAGCAGCTCGGCATCAAGCCGAACGAGGCCCAGGGCTTGATGGACACCTACTTCGAGCGCTTCGGCGGCGTCCGCGACTACCTGCACCGGGTGGTCGAGGAGGCCCGCGCGGTCGGCTACACCGAGACCCTGCTCGGCCGCCGCCGCTACCTCCCCGACCTCACCAGCGACAACCGCCAGCGCCGCGAGATGGCCGAGCGGATGGCCCTCAACGCCCCGATCCAGGGCACCGCCGCCGACATCGTCAAGATCGCGATGCTCAACGTGGACCGGGCGCTCACCGAGGCCGGGCTCTCCACCCGGATGCTCCTCCAGGTCCACGACGAAATCGTCCTCGAACTCGCCCCGGGCGAGCGCGAGCAGGTCGAGGCCCTGGTCCGCGAACACATGGCCGCCGCCTACCCGCTGCGCGCCCCGCTCGACGTCTCCGTCGGCATCGGCGCCAACTGGGAGGAAGCAGCCCACTGACGGTCCGCCCGCCGGCAGCGCCCCGTACCCCGGGGCGCTGCCGGCGCCGCGCTATCCGTTGAACGCCGCGAACAACTTCGAGAACTGGTACGGCGTCTGCGGCACGTTGGTGCACTTCGGCAGCGACCCCGTACAGGCGTTGGCGTCCCGCGTCATCTCCCAGAACGCCAGCTCCCCCAGGTGGTTCTGCTGCGCGAACGCCACCACCTGCTGAGCGTCCGTCAGCCCGAACACCTCCGAGGCCGTGTCGTTCTGCCCCAGCATCGGCGTCAGCCCGGTCTTCGCCCAGGCCTGAGCCGCCGTCAGCTCCGGCCACACCTGCCGGACCTGGGCCTGGGTCGACTGCCCGGACTGGATCACGTACGCGCCCATCTTCCCGGCCGGGCTCGGTGCGGCCCAGTCCCCGAAGTCCATCGCCATCGCGTTGACCACGTCCACCGCCAGCCCGGCGCTCTTCGCCGACTGCAGCACGTAGACCCCGTCCGCCGTCAGCCCGCTCGGCAGCACCGGCAGCGTCAGACTGACCTTCAGGTCACGCCCCTTGGCCCGCTGCGCCGCCTGCACCTGCGCGACCGCTGCCGACCGCCGGTCCACCGAGGCCCGCTCGGTCACCGCGGTGCCCTCGATGTCGAAGTCGATGTGGTCCAGGCCGTAGACGTCGACCACCTTCTGGTACTGCGCCGCCAGCGCGGCCACGCCGGTGCAGGACTGCGCCAGCTCGGTCCCGTTGGCCCCGCCGAAGGATGGCCGGACGGTGCCGCCGGCCGCCCGGAAGGCGTCCATCTCCGGCTTGTACCAGCCGCTCGCCGGGTCGAAGGCGCCGAACCAACTGGCCGTGCAGGGCTGGCTCCCGTTGATCAGGAAGGCCAGCGAGAACTGCTTCAGCCCGCTCGCCGCCGACAGCGCCGTCAGGCTCGGCGTCGGGTACGCGCCCAGGTCCACGTACGGGGCCGAGGCCCCCGCCGCCGTCCCGCTCCCGGCGACGGCTGACACGGTCGCCGAGACGGCCGACTCGTTCCCGGCCGCGTCGAAGGCCGAGATGCCGAACACGTGGGTGCTCCCGGCCAGCAGCCCGCTCACCGTCGCCCCGGTGCCGGTCGCGGTGGCCACCACCGCGCCGCCCTCCCGCAGGTGGTACCCGGCCACCCCCTGGTCGTCCGTGCTGGCGTTCCAGGCGAGCGAGACGCTGCCCGGCCCGGTGCCGGAGACCTTCAGTCCGCCGGGCACGCTCGGCGCGGCGGTGTCGGCGGGCGAGCCCGCACAGGGCTTGTCGTTCACGGCGCAGTTGGCCGGAGCCGTCTGCGGCGAACTGCCGTTGTTCACCCCGAACCCGACCACCGCGGCCGTCGCGCCGGGCGCCAGCGGCCCGGCCCAGCTCGGCGGGGTGACGGTGTACCGGCGCCCGCCGGTGACGGCGACGGAGGTCAGCGTGCCGTTCCAGGCACCGGTGACGGTCTCGCCGGCGGGCAGGTCGAAGGAGAGCGCCCAAGTCGTCACGGACGCGTTGGTGTGGTTGGTGACGGTGTAGGCGCCCTCGAAGCCGGTCTGCCAGTTGGAGGTGACCGCGTAGCTCGCGGTCACACCGGTGACACCGGCCTCGGCATGGGCTCCCACGGCGGAGAGCGGGACGGTCAGGGCCGCGGCCGTGGCGGCTGCGAGGGGCAAGGCGACGCGCCTCATGGGCGGTTCTCCTCGGGAGTGAGTGTGGGGGATGGCAGCCGCGCGGCCTCCACAAGATGGTCCAGACCAATGCGGGCCGTCAATGGGGAACCCACCCGCTAGGCGAAAGCTTTGCCATCTGCCCCACCGCTCACCGGAGTTGACGCCGGACCGGCTTGACCTGCCGCTACGGCTGCCTTAAGGCCCCGTTGAGCCACCGTCACCCCTCGCGGACCGCCGCCACCGCCTCCCGCACGACCGCCGACGAGTCCCCGGCCAGCCGCTCCAGCAGCTCGGCCGCCCCCGGCGTCCGCCAGTACGCGATCGCGTACGCCAGGTTCTCCCGCACATCCGAGTGCGGATGGTCCGCCAGTCGGGCCAGTGCCTCGACCGGCCCCCGGCGCCGCCGGCCGAACCAGTGCAGCAGCTCGCCGAGTTCGGACGGGTCCCCGGGATCCCCGGCCGCCGCCAGCCGCTCCAGCAGCACCGGCACCTTCGGCCCGGGCCCGTCCTCCGGACGCGCCAGCCGCTCCCACAGCCGCTGCCCGCCGTACCCGCCGCGCACCCGGCAGCCGAAGCAGACACACGGCCTGGTCCCGTGCACCCCGGGGGCGTACCGCCAGCCCACCCCCTGCGGCGCCGCCCGCACCCGCCGCACCTCACGGGCCGTCACCGCCCGGGGGACGAACACCTCCCACCCCAGCGGATCGTCCAACTCCCGCACCAGACGCACCGCCTCGGCCGCCGTCACACTCCGCTGGGCCAACTGCGCGCGCTCCCGGTAGTGCCCGGCCAGCACCGGCTGCCCGTCGTCGAGCCGCAGGTGCACGGCCACCATCCCGCCGCCCCGGGTCCCACGCCGCGCCAGCTCGCGCAGCCACTGGTGGGTCAGCGTGAACGAGGGCAGCACGGGGAAGCAGTACACCCCGCGCGCCCCGCCCTGCCCCCAGCTGTCCGCACGCAGCCCGGCCCGGCGGATCCGCTGGGCGTCGGCGGCGGAGGTGAGGTGTACGAAGGTCGCCATGCCGCGGATGCTAACCCCCGCCCCCGGCAGGCGTCCTGACCATTTCCCGCCACCCCTGACTGCCCTCCGGGCTCCCTGACTGCCCTCCGGGCCCAGGGACTGCCCTCCGGGCCCAGGGACTGCCCTCCGGGCCCACGGACTGCCCTCCGGGCCCAGGGACTGCCCGAAGGGCAGTCAGGGGCGCGGGGAACTGCGCGAGACGGAAGAACGAGACCCGTGTGCCGGGTACGGGCGACCACTTGCAAGTGAAACTCCGTACCCGGCACACGGGTCATCGCCTACCGCAGCGCGCAGTTCCTCGCGCCCCTGAGCGCCTGCCCTTCCGAGCCGATTCAGGCCTTGCGCGGGTTGGTGCGCTTGGTCGGCTCCGCCGTGGACGGGTCCTCCGGCCACGGGTGGCGGGGGTAGCGGCCGCGGAGGTCGGCGCGGACGGCGCGGTAGCCCTCGCGCCAGAAGGTGGCCAGGTCGCCGGTGACGGCGGCCGGGCGACCGGCGGGGGAGAGCAGGTGGACCGTCAGCGGCACCCGCCCGCCCGCCAGTTGCGGTGCCGCCTGCCAGCCGAACAGCTCCTGCAGCTTGACCGCCAGCACCGGCCGCTCGCCCGAGTAGTCCACCCGTATCCGCGAGCCGCTCGGTACGGTGATCCGCTCGGGTGCCAGCTCCTCCAGCCGCCCGGCCTGGCCGGAGGCCCAGGGCAGCAGTCGCTGCAACGCCGAGGCCACGTCGATCCGTTCGAGGTCGGCCCGCCGCCGGGCCCGGGACAGCTCCGGCTCCAGCCAGCCGCCCCCGGCCAGCGCCGCGTCGTCCACCTCGGGCCAGGGCTCGCCCAACTCCCGCCGCAGGAAGGCCAGCCGGGCCCGCAGCCCGGCCGCCTCCGGCGTCCACCGCAGCAGCGCCCCGACCCCCTCCCGGGCCAGCCCGTCCAGCAGCGCGGCCCGCACCAGCTCCGGATCCGGCTTGGCCAACGGCGCCGCCTCCAGCTCCACCGCCCCCAGCGCCGACACCCGCCGCGCCGTCAACTCACCCTGCCGCGAAGACCATTCGACCTCCTCGCGGGAGGACAGCAACGCCGCCCCCGCCCGCCGGGCGGTCTCCTCCTCCAGCGCTGCCCCGAGCCGTACCCGGGCCGAGTGCGCCCCGGCCGGACGGTCCGCGCTCGCCACTGCCAGCCACTCCTCCCCGGCCAGCCGCGATCCCGTCCCCAACTCCGCCGCCGTTCCCGAGGCCATCAGGTACGGCCCGTCCACCGCCCGGGCCCGCGCGATCCGCTCCGGGTACGCCAATGCAGCCACCAAGCCAGGAACCTGACGCTCCGTCACCGAAGGCCGCTCGCCCTCCACCAGCCGCCCGAGCCGCCGCACCTCGTCCTTCCACCGCCGCGCGTACGGATCGTCCGAGGACCCGGACCGCACCCGCCGCCACACCTCCGCCAGGTCGTCGCCGAAGGCCCGCGGCGGCTCCTCCGAGAGCAGCGCCACCACCTCAGCCGCCCGCCGGGCCCCGACCAGCTCCGCCCCGTCCAGCAGCGCCCGCGCCAGCCGGGGGTGCAGGCCGCTGCGGACGATCCGCTGCCCGCGCGCGGTGGCCCGGCCGTCCGCATCCACCGCGCCCAGCCCCGCCAGCACCTGGCGTGCCGCCGCCATCGCCCCGGCCGGCGGCCGGTCCGGCAGCGCCAGCCCGGCGGCCGTCGGATCGCCCCAGCAGGCCGCCTGGAGGGCGAAGGAGGTCAGCTCGGCCTGCGCGATCTCCGGCGTCGGGAAGCGCGGCGCCAGCGCGTCCTCGGCCTCCGCCCAGCACCGGTAGACCACACCCGGCGCCTCGCGCCCGGCCCGCCCGGCGCGCTGCCGGGCCGCCGCCAGCGAGGCCCGCACCGTGACCAGTCCGGACAGCCCGCGCGCGTGGTCGGTGCGCGGCTCCCGGGCCAGCCCGGAGTCGACCACCACCCGCACGCCCGGCACCGTCAGCGAGGACTCCGCCACCGAGGTCGCCAGGATCACCCGGCGCCCCTCACCCGCCGTCAGCGCCGCGTCCTGCACCGCCGCCGGAGCCTGCCCGTGCAGCTGCAGCACCTCGACACCGGCGACGCCCAACTGCCCCGCCACCCGAGCGATTTCCCCGACCCCCGGCAGGAAGCAGAGCACGTCCCCGGCCCGCTCCTCCAACGCCCGCCGCACCGTCCCGGCCACGTGCTCCAGCAGCAGCGGGTCCACCCTCGTCCCCTGCGGCGGCCGCACCCCGCGCGGCGGCGGGGCCCAGACCGTCTCCACCGGGTACGAGATCCCGTGCGCCTCCACCACCTGTGCGCCGCCCAGCAGTTCGGCCCAGGCGGCGGTGTCCGAGGTGGCCGAGGCACAGACGACCTGCAGCTCCGGCCGGAGCGTGGCCCGCACGTCCAGCAGGAAGGCCAGCGCGGTGTCCGCGTCCAGGTGCCGCTCGTGGCACTCGTCCAGCACCACCACGTCGACCCCGGTCAACTCCTGGTCCCGCTGCAGCCGTTGCAGCAGCACCCCGGTGGTGACCACCTCGACCACGGTGGCCGGCCCGGCCCGCCGCTCCCCACGGACCGTCAGGCCGACCGCCTCGCCCACCGGCTGCCCCAGCAGCCAGGCCATCCGCCGGGCCGCCGCCCGCACCGCCAGCCGCCGTGGTTCGGCCACCAGCACCCGCCGTGCGGGCCCCGGCAGGGCGTCGACCAGCCCGGCCAGCGCCAGTGGCACCAGGGTGGTCTTGCCCGTCCCGGGCGGTGCGGCGAGCACGGCCGTCCCGGCCGAGGCCAGCGCGCGCTGGAGCGCGGGCACGGCGGTGCGGACCGGCAGTTCGAGCCCGGCGGAGCGCACGCCTCAGCCCCGTTCGGAGACGAAGATCGCGGTCCCCGGGATCAGCCGGCCGCGCAGCGGGCTCCAGCCGCCCCACTCCTGCTCCAGCCCCTCCGGCCACTCCGGCTCGACCAGGTCCAGCAGCCGGAAGCCCGCCCCGGTCAGCTCGCGCACCCGGTCGCCCAGCGTCCGGTGGTGCTCCACGTAGGTGGCCCGCCCCTCGGCGTCCTGCTCCACGTACGGGGTGCGGTCGAAGTACGAGGCGGTGGCCGTCAGCCCTTCGACGCCCGGCTCGTCCGGGAAGGCCCAGCGGATCGGGTGGGTCACCGAGAACACCCAGCGGGCCCCCGGCCGCAGCACCCGGTGCACCTCGCGCATCAGCCCGGCGGTGTCCGCGCTGAACGGCACCGCCCCGTACGCCGAGCAGGCCAGGTCGAAGGAGCCGTCGGCGAACGGCAGCACCGCGGCGTCCGCCTGCACCACCGCGAGCGGCTCCACGCGCCGGCCCAGGTCGATCCGCCGGGAGTGCTGGAGCTGCCGGTAGGAGATGTCCAGCGCGACCGGCACCGCCCCCTGGGCGGTCAGCCAGCGCGAGCACTGGGCCGCCCCGGCGCCGAGCTCCAGCACCCGCAGTCCCTTCAGGCCGGCCGGATCGCCGAGCAGCCGGGCCTCGGCCTCGTCCAGGCCCTCCGGGCACCAGGTGAACCGGTCGTCGCCGAGGAACGCCCCGTGCTCGTCCTGGTACTCGTCCGCGTTCCGGTCCCACCAGTGGCGGCTGGCACGGCTGGACTCGCCGGCCTCGGCCTCCCGGCGCAGGGCCTCGTCCTCGTCCTCCTCGGGGAGGTCGAGCGGGGCGAGGTCGTCCGGGGCGAGGTCGTCCGGGACGGGTGAGGAGGGGGTGGTGGCCAAGGTCGTGGTGCCCGTCGCGTAGGGTATGGGGAGCGGAAGCGCTGCTGTCACGACCGGTCCTGTCAAGGGCCCGGTTCGCGGCCGTGGCATCCGGGGAGAGGCCCCTATGAGTGCCACCGCGAGGTGCGCAATCGGAGGATATGGCCTGATCCATCCCGACCTCCACCGTCTCGCCCTCTTCGGCGTTGACCGTGCCGGGCTGGCCCCGTATGCTACAAGTTGCGCTGCGGGCCTGCGCGCCTCGGACGGAGCAGGTCGCGCTCGCATCTGTCGAAGACCCCACGGTCGCAAGACGGACATCTTCGGGTAACCGGAAGATGGGCCGTGTTCTTGGCTGTCCGGCTTTCGGTGGGAGCGATACGGGCCCTCCGCGTGGCATTACCTACGACTTCTTGTCCGTACCGGAGCCCTTTTCCTAATGACGACCGACACCTCTGTCAGCACCACCCCGCAGGTCGCGATCAACGACATCGGCGACGCGGAAGCGTTCCTCGCGGCGATCGACGAGACCATCAAGTACTTCAACGATGGCGACATCGTCGAGGGCATCATCGTGAAGGTCGACCGTGACGAGGTTCTCCTCGACATCGGTTACAAGACCGAGGGTGTCATCCCCTCCCGCGAGCTCTCGATCAAGCACGACGTTGACCCGCACGAGGTCGTCAAGGTCGGTGACGAGATTGAGGCCCTGGTTCTCCAGAAGGAGGACAAGGAGGGTCGTCTGATCCTGTCCAAGAAGCGCGCACAGTACGAGCGCGCCTGGGGCACGATCGAGAAGATCAAGGAAGAGGACGGGATCGTCACCGGTACCGTCATCGAGGTCGTCAAGGGTGGTCTCATCCTCGACATCGGCCTCCGTGGCTTCCTCCCGGCCTCGCTGGTCGAGATGCGCCGCGTCCGCGACCTCCAGCCCTACGTGGGCAAGGAGCTCGAGGCCAAGATCATCGAGCTGGACAAGAACCGCAACAACGTGGTCCTGTCCCGCCGTGCCTGGCTGGAGCAGACCCAGAGCGAGGTCCGCCAGACCTTCCTCACCACCCTCCAGAAGGGTCAGGTGCGCTCCGGCGTCGTCTCCTCGATCGTCAACTTCGGTGCCTTCGTGGACCTGGGTGGCGTCGACGGTCTCGTTCACGTCTCCGAGCTGTCCTGGAAGCACATCGACCACCCGTCCGAGGTTGTCGAGGTCGGCCAGGAGGTCACCGTCGAGGTTCTCGACGTGGACATGGACCGCGAGCGCGTCTCCCTGTCGCTGAAGGCGACCCAGGAGGACCCGTGGCAGCAGTTCGCCCGGACCCACCAGATCGGCCAGGTCGTCCCGGGTAAGGTCACCAAGCTGGTTCCGTTCGGTGCGTTCGTGCGCGTCGACGAGGGCATCGAGGGCCTGGTCCACATCTCCGAGCTGGCCGAGCGCCACGTGGAGATCCCGGAGCAGGTCGTCCAGGTCGGCGACGAGATCTTCGTCAAGGTCATCGACATCGACCTCGAGCGTCGTCGCATCAGCCTCTCGCTGAAGCAGGCCAACGAGGCCCTCGGTGGCGACGCCGCCGCGGCCGAGTTCGACCCGACCCTCTACGGTATGGCTGCCTCGTACGACGACGCGGGCAACTACATCTACCCCGAGGGCTTCGACCCCGAGGCCAACGACTGGCTCGAGGGCTTCGAGAAGCAGCGTGAGGAGTGGGAGCGCCAGTACGCCGAGGCGCAGACCCGCTTCGAGGCCCACCAGGCTCAGGTCATCAAGAGCCGTGAGGCCGACGCCGAGGCCGCTGCCGAGGGTGGCGACGCCGTCGCCGCCGCTGCCGGTGGCTCCTACACCTCGGCCAGCGAGGAGGGCTCCGGCGCCCTCGCTTCGGACGAGGCGCTCGCCGCGCTCCGCGAGAAGCTGGCCGGCGGCCAGAGCTGAACACCGCACCTCAGTAACTGAGGTTGGGTCATCAACGGACCCCCCGTCCCGGTTCCCGGGGCGGGGGGTCCGTTCGTGTGAGATGGAACTCGGGGCAGTGGTATAGGGAATTGGGTGGTTTACACCTAGCTTGGTGGGGAACCGCCCGAAAGGTCTACGCACCATGCGCACCACCCTCACTGCGGCACCCCCCTCCCAGTCCGACGGCCAGCAGGTCGGCGGACGGCTCGCGGCCCTCGGCCGGTTCTGCTTCCGGCGCCGCCGCTGGGTGCTCGGCATCTGGGCGGTGGTCCTCGTACTCGGCGTGCTGATCGGCGGGAAGGTGTTCGAGGGCACCGTCTCGGCCACCGACGCCAAGGGCTCCGAGTCCTCGGCCGGCGCGGCCGTGCTGGCCCAGGCCGACCCCTCCCGGGGGACCGTCACCGCGGTGGTGGACGGTGTGCGGGTGAGCGATCCGGCGGTGAAGTCGGCCGTCACGGACGTGACTTCGGCGATCGGGAGGCTGCCCGGGGTGCTCTCGGTGGCTGACACCTACGGCAGCGACGGGGCGCTGAGCGCCTCGGACGGGAAGGCCTCGCTGGTCTCCGTACGGATGGCCGACGGCTCGACCGACGCCCAGCTCAGGGCGGTGACGGACGGGCTGAAGGGGATCACCGCGCCGGGCGCGAAGGTCACCGTCGGCGGGGACTTGGTGACCCAACAGGAAGTGGTCGCGCAGACCCAGGCGGACACCCGTTTCGGTGAGATCGTCACGCTGCCGTTGACGCTGCTGGTGATGGTCCTGGTCTTCGGCGGCTTCGCGGCCGCCAGCCTCCCGGTGATCGGGGCGGTCGCCTCGGTGGGCGGGGCGCTGCTGGCCATGTTCGGCTTCAGCCGGATGATGGACATCGACACCAGCGTGCTGCCGATCGCCACCGTGCTCGGCCTCGGACTCTCCATCGACTACGCCCTCCTGATGGTCAATCGCTTCCGCGAGGAGCGCGGCCACGGGGCCGCGATCGCCGCCGCGGTGGAGCGGACGGCGGCCACCGCCGGACGGACCGTCATGTTCTCCGGCCTGACCGTGGCCGTCGCGCTCTCCGGGCTCTTCGTCTTCACCAGCCCGGTCTTCCGGGCCGTCGCGGTGGCCGGGGTGAGCGTGGTGGTGATCGCCGTCGCGGCCGCGCTGACCCTGATACCCGCGCTGCTCGGCTTCGTCGGGCACCGGGTCAAGACCCCCGTCGAGCCGGTGCCCGACGAGGGCTTCTTCACCCGGACGGTGCGGCGGGTGCAGCGCCGGGCGATTCCGGTGGTGCTGGCCTGCGTCGC
>NZ_JBVJLD010000012.1:0-160243 GCF_055584905.1 Kitasatospora sp. NPDC088742
GGCGGTCGAGGTCGGCGGTCGGCTCGTGGCGGGTGAGGGTGACGCTGTCCGTGGTCACGCGGGAGAACAGGTTCACGAGCTGGTCGCCGTCGGCGAGGGGGTGTGGTGGGGCGGGGAGGTGGTCGGCCGTGTCGGCGCCGGGCATCTGGGTGATGGCGACGACGGGGATCTGTGCGGCGTAGCTGGCGGCGATGCCGTTGATGGCGGTGAGGTTGCCGGCGCCGAAGGTGATGGCCAGGGCGGCGGCTCCGCGGATGCGGGCGTAGCCGTCGGCGGCGTGCGCGGCGTCCAGTTCGTTGCAGGTGCCGACCCATGTCATGTCGGGGTGCTGGTGGACCTGGGCGAGGAAGCCAAGGGTGTGGTCGCCGGGGTCGCCGAAGACGTGGGTCACGCCGAGTTCGTTCAGCCGGGCCAGCAGGTAGGTACCGAGGGTGACGAGGGACATGGGGAGTGGAGCCTTCCGCGGGGAGCGAGTTCGGGTGGGTGCGGTGGGTGGCCGTCAGGGCCGGCCGGGGATCCGGACGGGCCGGGCAGCGGGACCGCGGTGGTCGTGCTCGGCGTCGTGCGGCGTCGGCCCGGTCCGGGCGGGCTCGTGGTCGGCGGGTGGCGGGGGCAGCGGTGGGCGGCCGAGTGCGGCCAGGGCGGACTGGACGACGGCCGAGGCGATCATCGGCAGGACAGGCGTCACCGAGAGGCCAGGCAGGGCGGGGCGGTGACCGGTCGCGTCGGTGACGTGGAGCGCGACGGAGTGCGCGGGCCCGCAGAGGGTGGCCAGGTGCTCCAGGCAGGCACCGCTGGGCCGCAGGTGCGGGGTGATGACGTCCAGGCCGATCCTCGGCGCCCGGGCGCGGATCGCCTCGGCGATGGCCCGCAGGATCGCGCTGTCGGTGACGAGGTCGGCCACGATCACCGCGCGGCCCGCCTCGGGCAGTGTCGGTCGGCCGGGATCCAGCGACACCGTGACCCGGTTGCCACCGAGCCGGGTGCCGGTGGCGGCCACGGTCGGGATGCCCAGCGGCTTCGCCAGGGAGCGCACGTGAGAGGTGGAGGTGCGATCGACGGCCACCAGCAGGTCGGGGGGCATCGCGCTCCGGCGAAGGAGCTCCGACTGCACCGGGCGCAGCGGCAGGAGGGTGAGGGAGGACGGGGCGAACGCCGAGTCCAGTTCGTCGCGTCGGTCGCAGGCGAGCGTCGTGAGGTGGCCGATGCCTGCCGTGGCCATCAGGTCGGCGAGCAGGGCCGGCGCCGAGAGGTGCTGTCGGCCCGGCGTCCGGTGGTCCTGCTGGGTGTAGGAGAGGTGGGGGACGAAGGCCGCGACCGGGCCGGCGCCGCGCTCCCGGTAGGTGCGGGCGGTGGCGAGCAGGGCCATCAGGGCCTTGTCGGGATGGGCGCTCGGACCGGCGAGGGACTGGACCACCAGTACAGCGCGGCCGTCCGGGTCCTCCGGCACGTTGACGCCCAATTCGCCGTCGGGGAAGCGCCAGTCGACGCCGGCGTGAAGCTCCGGTGTGCCGCCGGCCCGGCGGACGGCGGCCAGCAGGTGCACGGACTGGTCGGGGAAGTCCTGCTCGAAGGCCTGGCAGGTGGCGATGATGATGCTGGTCATGGTGTCGTCTCTCTGCCGCCGCGCTGCGTCGGCGGGGTGGGGAGGCCGCGGCGGGACGTGCCGTCCGCGCTGCGGTGGGCGCCGTCCGCGGAGGCTCCGGGCGTCGGTGTGTGGGTTCGGTCAGGCGGTGGGGCCGGGCCTGCTCCGTCCGCGGACCGCCTGTTCGGTGTCGGCTCGGCTGCTCACAGCGGGTGCGCCGCCGGGTGGTCGGTGCGCGGCCACAGCAGGTGGGCGAAGACGACGGCGAGCAGGCAGCCGAGCGCGGTGTCGTAGAGCCGGGCGAGGACCAGGGCGCCGTCGGCGGCGGCCGCGGGGGTGGCCAGCACCAGGACGATGACGGTGGCGAGTGCGGTGTGCAGGGCGTAGGAACGGTCGGTCAGGACCGGGGTGAGCGCGCCGACCAAGGCGGCCACCACGATCCGGGCCGCCTCGGTGGGCGCCGTGCCGAGGATGACGCAGGACAGGGCCAGCCCCAGCAGGGTGCCGAGGGCGCGGTCGCGCACGCGCGGCCAGATCGAGGCGTCGTCCACGCGCAGCACCAGGGCCGTGGTGAGCGGCAGCCAGAAGGCGTGCGCGGGGTGCAGCGCGACCGCCAGGGCGGCGGCCAGGCCGATCCCGCCCGCCTGCCGCGCGCTGCTCACCAGCCGGTGGCGGAAGCCGGTCCGACGCCACCACGGCCCGCGGCCCGGCAGGGCGGGCCGTGGGCCCGAGCGGATCCGGTGGACCAGGCGGCCCAGCCCGGTCAGGGCGAGCATGGGTGCGCACCCCGTCAGGAAGAGCAGCGCGCACCGTCCGGGCGCCGCGGCGCCGGCGGTGCCGATGCCGATGGCGGTCATGACGGTGAGGGCCAGGCCCGCGTGCCGTCCGGTCGGGCCGAAGCCGCCGAGCAGGCCGGCCGCCAGCCCCGCAGCGCTCAGGGCGAGGACCTGCCCCCAGCCCAGCGGGTGGACCAGGCGGCCGAGCACCACCCCGCAGGCGCCGGCGGCCATCACCGCCGCGAGTCGCAGGGCGCGGTCGCGGTGCGGGCCGTCGTGGTCGGCGATGATGCCCCACAGCCCGCCCACCACCAGGATCCCGATGCTGCCACCGGTGTGTGGGGCGGCGGCCAGGGCGCAGACCAGCGAGAAGGCCCCCCGCGTGGTGCGGCCCCACAACAGCCGACTCTCCACGGGAATCACCTCATCTGTGTCGATTGCAGTACATCGACCGTACATCATGCATCTAAGCTTGCATCTATCATTGCTGACGAGATGCCCCCGGGCGGGACACAATGGCCCCATGACACGGGGAACACCGGCCGCCGACCGCGCGTACCAGCACGTCAGGACCCAGTTGCTGGACGGCACCCACCCAGGTGGCACCCTGCTCTCCGAAGGCACCGTCGCCGCCGACCTGGGCATCTCGCGCACGCCCGTCCGCGAGGCGTTCCTCCGCCTCCAGGCCGAGGGGTTCCTGCGGCTCTACCCCAAGCGCGGGGCCCTGGTCGTCCCGGTCAGCCTGAGCGCCGGACGGGAGATCATGGAGACCCGGCTGCTCCTGGAGACCTTCGCGCTCGACACCGTCGCCGCCCGCGGCGACACCGCCGTCCGTGAGCTCGGCGACGCCCTGGCCGCCGAGACCACGACACCGCACCCGGAGGAGACCCGGGCCCTCGAAGTGGGCCGCGCCTTCCACACCCGCCTGCTGGCCGCCGCCGGCAACTCGGTGATCAGCGGCATGTACGCCTCGCTCTGGGACCAGCAGCAGCGCCTCTCCGAAGCCTCCGTCAACACACCCGCCCACGCGGCCGAGGACCTCGCCGAGCACGCCGAGATCGCCCAGGTCCTGCAGCACGGCGACGCGCCCGCCGCCCGCGACCTGATCGAGCGTCACATCGTCGCGATCCTGCGCCGCCTCGGGCTCAGCGGCGACGGCCTGCGCCTGCCTCACCCGCCGCGCTGAGGTCCGGTCGTCCCGCCTCTGGCGGGTCGTGGCAGTCGGTACGCGCCGAAGCGCCGCTCGCGAGGGGTGGAGCGGACCTCGGTCGCCGTCCCGCTTGCTGTGCGGTGGCCGTCGCATGGGGGCCTTGGTCCCACGCGGGAGCCGGCCCTCGATCGAATCCCGGACGAGCCGGTGGCCGGCGGGCGGCGGGACGCACCGGGCGCCACAGCCGCCGGGGAGCGCAGTCGGCACTCAGGGTGATGGCATACTCACGCACCGTCATCAATCGCCTGCATGCAAAGGGCTTCGCCATGTCACAGGACCCCCGCCCCAGCCGTCTCCACGAGCGGGCGGCGGCGCTGACCGTCGCCGCCCTGGCGCTCGCCTCGCTGGCCGGGCCGGCCTCCACCGTCGCGAACGCGGCGCCCGCCGCCGCCCCGACGGCCCGCACCCAGGCCGCCGCGCCGAGCGAGAGCCCGCTGACCGGCCCCGGTCTGAGCATCGACCTGGAGCGCGCGCTCGGCCTGGAGGACCAGGGCGTCGCGACGACCGCGGTCAACGGCGCGGCGATGGAGCAGGACGAGGTCCAGCTCAAGGTCGGCAAGGGCAGCAAGCTCACCTACGAGCACGGCAAGCGGGGCGTCGCCGGCAAGATCGTCCTGGCGGGCGGTGTGCAGCTGGCCAAGGGTGGCAAGAAGATCGTGATCTCCAAGGTGACGGTCGACGTCAGGAGCGGTGCCATCACGGCCCAGGTCGGTGCCACGGCCAACGTCAGGATCGGCACGGTCAACGAGCCCGGCACCGCCGAGATCGTCAAGCCCCAGGGCACCACGCTCGCCACCCTCAAGCTCGGCCAGCACGGTGTCCGGCTCAGCCCCGGGCTGCTCGACCGGATCGACTCCGCTCTCGGCACCAACCTCGACCCCGACAACGCCGGCGCCGAGGCCACCTCCAGCCTGGAGGTGGACGTCGACCTGGTCCGGGGCGACAGGGTCGACACCGACCTGGTCTTCGCGCTCGACCTGGACTCCAGCATCGACGCCGACATGGACGCGGACGCCGTACGGGACACCGAGATCTGACGCACCACCAGGGATCGCCCCCTGCTCCCTCGACCCGGCCTCACATCGTGACGCCGGGTCGAAGGGCGTCACGACGGCGATGGTGAGCCGGGCCGGCCCGACTCACCGCCCGCGCGGGGATCCGAGTTGCGGGGCCATCCGGCGGAACTTCCCGACGGATCGTCAACGAACCGGCGATTCCCCGCCCGTCCCCGACGTGGCGTGTGCCCATGCTCTGAGGACACCCCCCTTCGCCGCCGGAGCCACCATGTCCTCGCCCACCAGCCCCGCCCGCGCCGGCCGGCGGCCGTCGCGGATCGTCGCGGCGGTGCTCGTCGTGATCCTCTTCGCCCTCGCCGCGGTCGCCGCGCTCGGGATCGACGAGCCGGTGAACGAGGTGATGCAGCACGGCGGCCGCCTGGCCGTCGTGCTGGTCTGCTCGGTGGTCGGACTCGCCCTGGTGGCCTGGCTGTTGCTGCGCCCGCGCCCCGGCAAGCCGTCCACCCTGGGCTGGTTCAGCGCGAGCGTCAGCCTGCTCTGCCTGCTCGCCACCGTTTTCGTCTGGGGTGTCGTGGCCGCCGACGACACCCTCACCGGCGTCCCCGGCACCGTGGTCACCAGCCAGGAAGCAGCCACCTCCTACCTGCGCGACGAAGGCCACGACGGGATGCGGCAGATCCCCACCGGGATGACGATCCAGACCGCCCAGTTCACCGACGCCAACAACATCCGCCTCACCGGCTACCTCTGGCAACGCCTCCCCGCCGACGCCGACCCCAAGACCGCCGGCGTCGAACTCCCCGCCGCCATCGACGGCGGAGCCACCGAACAGGTCTACCTCCACGCCAACAGCGACAACACCCGGACCGTCGGCTGGAAGCTGCGCACCACCCTGCGCGAACAGTTCGACTACAGCAACTACCCCCTAGACCGGCAGGTCATCTGGTCGACGATGTGGCCCAAGACCCCCGGCACCGTCCTCGTCCCGGACTTCGCCGCCTACCCGCCGTGGGAGCCCGAGCAGAACCTCGGCCTATACGCCGGCATGGTCACCGGTGAGTGGCGCACCCACTTCAGCGCCTTCTCCATGGGCGAATCCACCACCCGCTCCACCCTCGGCCGCACCGACGCCACCACCGACACCACCATCCCCACCCTGCACTTCTCCACCGGCGTCACCCGCGAGTACCTCAGCCCCCTGCTCGACCGACTCGTCCCACTGATCGTCATCACCCTGCTGGTGTTCACCTCACTCTTCGTCGTCACCACCGACAACGACCGCCGCTCCCTGGCCGGCTTCTCCACCTGGACCGTGATCGGCTTCTGCGGCGCCATGATGCTCGTCGTCGCCGTCCAACACAGCTCGCTGCGCTCCACGACCGGCTCCACCGGTGTCGTGTACGCCGAGTACTTCTACTTCATCCTCTACCTGATGATCGCCCTGGTCGCTCTCAACGTCGTCGAGTACACCTCCACCCGCCGCTTCGCCCTCCTCGACTGGAACGGCAACATGGCCGCCCGGCTGCTCTACTGGCCCCTCGTCACCACGTTGCTGCTCGGCACCACGGTCGCCGTCTTCCTGCTGTGACCTGCCGTCAGGCTGGTGGGCCGAGCGCTCGCCCCACCTGACGATCGGTCTCCTCCCAGTAGCAGTACGTCAGTTGTGCTGCGGGGGAGCGGCGCTCCGGGAGGAGTCGAACGGGTGCGCCGGGCCCCGCCCACGATCCGGTGAATGCGGGTGGACTCCACCGGCCGGGGTGTTGGCTGGGGCGGACGCGCCGCCCGTCCGGGCGGCCGGCACCTCCGACGGCCTGCGGGATCCTGCGGGCCGCGGATCGGCGGAAGGGGCTCCCCGTGGGGATTCTGGACAACATGAAGGACCTGCTCAAGGGGCACGAGGACAAGGCCGGCCAGGGCATCGACAAGGCCGGGGACTTCGTCGACGAGAAGACCCAGGGCAAGTACGGCGAGCAGGTCGACGCCGCTCAGCAGAAGCTCAAGGACCAGCTGTCCGAGAAGGCGCCGGAAGCCGGCGAGGACACCCCGCCGCAGGCGTAGGCCCGGCGCCGCCGCAGCGCGACCGCCTGCCGGCCACCTTCCGGACCGGGTGCGCGGTGCCGCGGCACCGCGCACCCGGTCCGGAAGGTTCGCCGGCCGGGTGTTCAGGGGGCGCAGGATCAGCTGGATCCGATCGCGGCGACGCCTGCGGCCATCGGGCACGGCGCGACGCCGCCGTTTCGGGCGAATCGCACGCGAATCCGAGATCCAGGGAGGGGCCGTGCTAGCCACTGCCCGCGTCGCCCGCCCGGAGGCGGCGAGGCCCGTGCCCGCCCGCTGGAGCAGGCTCGACCTCGCCCGGCCGCGCGGTTCAGCGGGTGAGGTTGAAGCGGGCGTTGCGGGAGGTGGCGAGGAGGGTGGCCCCGGAGCCGGGGGGCAGTGCGGTGACGGGGGTCGTGCGGCTCTGGGTGGTGCCGTCGCCGAGCTGGCCGGCGCCGTTGTCGCCCCAGGCCAGGACGGCGCCGTTCTCGGTCAGGGCCGTCGAGTGGCGGTTGCCCGCGGCGAGCGCGCGGACCCGGGCCAGGCCCTGGACGGTGACGGTGACGGGGGCGGCGCGGTCCTCGGTGGTGCCGTCGCCGAGCTGGCCGGCGCCGTTGCCGCCCCAGGCGCGGACGGTGCCGTCAGCAAGGAGGGCCAGGCTGTGGCTGTTGCCTGCAGCCAGGGCGGTGACGCCGGTGAGCGCGGGCCCGGCCACGGGGCTGGTGCGGTTGTCGGTGCTGCCGTCGCCGAGCTGCCCGGCGAGGTTGTAGCCCCAGGCCCTGAGTGTGCCGTCGCCCAGGAGCGCGAGGCAGTGCGCGCCGCCCGCGGTGATGGCCCGCACGTCGGTCAGCCCCGTGACGGTGGCCGGGCTGGAGCGGTCGGTGGTGGTGCCGTTGCCGAGCTGGGCGAGCTGGTTGCGGCCCCAGGACTTGACGGTGCCGTCCCCCAGGAGCGCGTAGGAGCTGCGGCAGCCGGCCGCGACGGCCCGCACGTCGGCAAGCTGCCCGATCACGACGGGGGTGGAGCGGTTGGTGGTGGTGCCGTCGCCGAGTTGGCCGAAGGCGTTGTCGCCCCAGGCGGTCACGGTGCCGTCGGTGTGCAGGGCCAGGGCGTGGTAGCAACCGGCCGCCACCGCACTGACGCCGCTGGTGCCGGCCACGGCGCCCGCGACGGCCTGGCGGGTGGTGGTGCCGTCGCCGAGCTGGCCGAAGGTGTTGTCGCCCCACGCCTCGACGGTGCCCTCGCTGGTCAGCGCGAGCCCGAACCCGTCGGCGGCGAGGCCGCCCGCCTCCAGGGCGGTGATCTCCACCCCCGTCAGGCCCGGCACCGTGCCGGGCGTGCTGCGGTCGGAGCCGGACTGTCCGAGCTGCCAGGTGCCGTTCGCCCCCCACGCTTTGACCCGCAGGTCGATCGCGGTGGCCGTCTGCGGGAACCCGAGCACGCCGACCGTTGCCACGACCACCGAAGCCGCCAGCACACCGAGCCCGACCCGCCCACCGTGAAGCCGTCCCATCGCCTCTCCACCCTCTCCCACGAGGGCGCGGGCGCCCACGGCACGGGCCCGCCCGGGCCCCGTTCAGGGCCCATTCAGACACGGCCCCTGGGGCTGCGCACGACGGCGACCGCCCAATCGGGCGTACACGTAGCTGTTCGGCCGTCCGGCCCTCCTCCCTCCGGGGAGCAGCGCCTTTGCCGGTCCGCGGTTCCTGACGTGTCGTCACCGGTCCCGGTGCACCGCCCCGCACCGCACCGATGCGGCGCGGGGCGCCAGGGCCGGGGCCCGGTCAGGCGGGGATGATGTTCTCGGCCTGGAGGCCCCGCTGGCCCTGGACGACGTCGAAGGACACCTTCTGGCCCTCGTGAAGCTCGCGGAAGCCCTGGGCGGCGATGTTGCTGAAGTGGGCGAAGACGTCGTCGCCCCCGCCGTCCTGCTCGATGAATCCGAAGCCCTTCTCGGCGTTGAACCACTTCACCGTGCCAGTCGCCACAGCGTCTCCTTCTGACTCGCACTCACCCGGGGTGGGGAGCGACGCGAACGGTCGGCCGACGGCCGACCGAGGGCATGCCCACGGCCCCTCGAGGCCGACCCGGACAGCCAAGACGGACGCTAGGCGACCGCACCCTCCACCCGGTGCGAGCATCGCCGCCCGTCACCCGAACGGAGAAGCGCACCGCGGGCCCGGCGCCGTACGTTCCCGGTGTCGGGCCGGTCCCGCGGCCGCCGTGGCCTACTTGCTGTGGTCGACGACGTTGCCGTTGGAGCAGTTGTTGACGTGGTCGCCGACCCAGTCGCCCAGGACGGGGACGACGGCCACCTCCATCAGGCAGACGGCGGCGGCGGTGAAGTTCCAGTTGTTCGCGGCGTTGATGCCGCCGCCGAAGTTGGAGTCGTTGTCGGCGTGCGCGGGAACGGACATGGCGGTTGCGGCGAGGGCCATGACGGCCACGCTGATGATCTTCTTCATGTCGGTGGCAACGAGCCGGGCGCGAGGAGGACACACCGGAGTCGGCCTGTTGGCCGACTCCGTGCCCGTCGGCGTCACCCCTGGGTGGTAGCGGGCCGGTGGCGCCTCACCGCCAGGGGCGGTGTCTGACGTCGATGACGTGCATGCCGGCGGCGGTGGCAGCGGTGACGCCTTCGTCGGTGTCCTCGTGGGCCAGGCACCGGCCCGGTTCGGCGCCTAGCAGCTCGGCGGCGCGCAGGTAGGCGTCGGGGGCGGGTTTGGGGTGGGTGACGTGGTCGCGGGCGACGATGGTCCAGGGGAGGTCGTCGAGTCCGACGACGGCCAGGCCGTGGCGGACGATGTCGCTGTAGTTGGCGGAGACGACGGCGATGGCGGCGTGTTCGGCGGCGGCGCGTGCGGCGGTGGCGGCCGTGGCGATCGGTCGGATCCGGTCGGTGTTCGCGAACCAGTAGGCACGTGCGGCCCGGGCGAAGCTGTCCTCGGGCAGCGCGGCCGCCGGGAGGGCGAGGCGCCGGCGTAACTGCCGGGCGGTGAAGACGGGTTCGGCGGCCACCCAGTCGAGGGTGACGGTGATTCCGTGGGCGGCGAGGGACGCCTGTACGGAGCCGTGGTTGACGTCGGTGGTGTCGGCGAGGGTCCCGTCGAAGTCGAAGGCGTAGGCGGCGTAGCGGACCCGGCCCTCGGCGGGGGCGCTGTGCTGACGGTCGGTCATGGGGTGAAGTCCACGGGGAGGCGGGCCGGGCCGTGGACCACCCGGTGCTGGTGGGTGGGGATCTCGTCCGGGTCGGCGGCCAGGCGCAGATCGGGGAAGCGGCGCAGCGTCGTGGTGAGGACGGTGCGCAGTTCAATGCGGGCGAGTTGGTCGCCGATGCAGTGGTGGGGGCCGTGGCCGAAGCTGAGGTGCTTGGCGGCGTCGGGGCGCCCCGGGTCGAAGTGGTCGGGGTCGGTGAACCGGCCGGGGTCGCGGTTGGCGGCGGGCAGGTGGAGGACGACCCGCTCCCCGGCCGCGATCGGCTGCCCGGCGACGGTGAGGGGTTCGCGGGCCACCCGCAGCAGGCCGAACTGCAGGACGGTGGCGTAGCGCAGGGTCTCCTCGATGACGCCGTCGACGAGTTCGGGCCGTTGGCGCACGGTGTCCCACAGGCGGGGCCGGCGCAGCAGGAGGAGGTGGGCGAGGCCGATGACGTTGGCGGTGGTCTCGTGGCCGGCGATCAGGATGAGCTGCGCCAGGGCGGCGATCTCGTCGTCGGTCAGCGTGGGGTCCGCCGTCTGCGCCTGGAGGAGGCCGGAGAGCAGGTCGTCGGCCGGCTCGGCCCGGCGGAGGCCGATCAGGTGCAGCAGGTAGGACTTCATCTCGGCCTTGCTGGCCAGGAGTTGGTCCCGGGTGCGGTCGAGCGAGAGCAGTTCGGCGGTGAGCCGCTGGTAGCGGTCGCGGTCGGTGAAGGGGACGCCGAGGAGTTCGCTGATCACCAGGGACGGGACGGGCAGTGCGACGGCCGTCATCAGGTCGGCCGGGCGGGGCGCGCCGGCCAGCGCGTCCAGGTGCTGGTCGACGATCGCCTGGATCCGCGCGGTGAGGTGGTTGATCCGCCGGGCGGTGAACTGGCCGGCGACCAGGCGGCGCAGCCGGGTGTGTTCGGGTGGGTCGCTGGTGAGCAGGTCGCTCGGGCGCAGCGTGGCCATCTCCTCGGTGGTGATGAGGCTGGCCCGCACGTGCGAGTTGAGGTGGGGGCGGCGCGAGCTGAGCCGGGGGTCGGCGAGGGCAGCTCGGACGTCCTCGTACCGGGTGACCAGCCAGCCGGGCGGGCCGTCCGGGAAGGCGAGCGGGGCGACGGGCTGGTCGGTGCGCAGGAGTTGGAACTCGACGGGCGGCTCCAGCAGGGAGGGCCGCTCGACGGGCAGCGGCCGCGGCGTGCGGTCGGTGCTCGCCTGCGCCTGAGGCGCGCTCACCGGATCTCGTCACGGTCGAAGCCGGTCAGGGCCAGCAGGACCCAGATGTCGGTGAAGATCGGTGCGTCGAACAGCAGGGGGCGGGGCGCGACCTGGTCGGGCAGCGCGACGAACGAGCCATCCGGCTCCTGACGGGACAGCAGGTGCACCAGGCCCGCCCGCACCACGTCGTCGTCCTGCGGACGCCGGCCCATGGCGGCCAGGGCCATCAGCGAGTAGCAGGTGCTGGCGGTGTCGCTGGCGTCGCCCGGCCGGTAGCCCCAGCCGCCGTCCTCGTTCTGCGCCCCGGCCAGGAACCCGTGGGCGGCGGCGTCCGCGTCGGCGATGCGGGCCTTGAGCGCGGTACGGGTCTCCTCCGGCATCGAGTGCAGCGCCCAGATCGCCCGCCAGATGGTGTTCGCCTCGCTCAGGCTCCAACTGCGCTCGAAGGTACCGTCGTTGTGCTGGGCATCCAGCAGCCAGCGGGCCGCCGCGTCCAGCAGGTCGCCGTGGTCGTTGCCGTTCCACGCCAGCGCGCTGACCGCGCCGCCGGTCATGCCGACCTCGGACGGGTCGCCCTTCATGTAGGTGGGGAAGCCGCCGTCCTGGCCGGCGATTCCCCGGAAGTACCTGCCGGCCCGCAGCAGGGCCTCGCGGTGGCGGACGGGGTCGACGGCGGCCAGGCACGCGGCGGCGTAGGAACTGGCGTCCACGTCGGTGTGCCGCATGTCCTCGCCGAACGCCCAGCCGCCGTCCGGCATCTGCTGGTCGATCAGGTAGTCGCACATGCGGTGCAGCAGCGCGTGGTCCGCGCCCGCCCGGACCAGCGCGAGCCCCGCCGGGCCGGTGCTGAACACGTCCAGGTTCGACATGCTCGGCACCCCGCCGTCCGGGTTGCGGCAGGCCAGCACCGCGGCCACACCGGCATCGACCAACGGGTGGGCGGGGGCGAACTCCTGGACGGCCAGCAGCGCCAGCAGATGGGCAGCGGTGTAGTTCTCCCACACCGGCGCCCGGCTGGAGCCCAGCAGCTCCAGCAGCCGCTCGCGCTCCCCGTCGCCGACCTGCTCGGCCACGCCGAGGCCGTGCGCGACCAGGACCCGCACGCTCAGCAGGATCATCTCGATCCAGGTGACCGTGTTGTCCGCACCGGGATCCGCCGCGTGGGGCGGGCGCAGCATCGACGCCTCGAACGGCACCGCGCCCGCCACGGCCAGGTACACGTCGAACAGGTGCCGCTTGCGCGCCAGCGAGAAGTGGTCGAACCCGGCCAGCAACTCACCGCCGACCACATCCCTGCCGAGCCGGCGGCCGTTCAGGACCGCCTCGGCCAGCGCCGTGTCGAAACCGTCGGTCTGCGCCTGCGGGGTCGCCAGGTACCTCGCGAGCTCGTGCTCCTCCCGGCCATGACCCCCGTGGCGGCGCAGCAGGACGAGCAGCAGCGCCGACTCCAACGCCCGGCTGGTACACGGCCTGCGCACCGCGCCGTCCGGACCGACGGCCGCGCTCAGACCCTCCCGCACCCGCTCCCGGACGGCCGCGAGCCCGTCGGCTATCGGCTCCAGCTCGCGGCGGGGCGCACCCGGGCAGGTCATCTCGATCTCGCCTGTGGTCACCATCAGCTCCTCGTCATCCCCGGCCCGCACGGCTCAGCCCATGCCGAACCGCCGCTCTCCGACAGCCGCAGACCAGCGGCTGTCAGGACCGTGCCAATGAGACCGAGCGAAACCCACACCGGTGCCGGGAGCCCGTGGATCTTCGGAGGTGGCCCCCAGGAGATCAAACGGTATGACCGGCTGAATGAATCGCGACCACCCGCTGCCAGTACATGCCCCACCGCGACCACAGACCGTCCCCGCGGGCGGCCCGTGCCGTGAGGAGCCCCGCGGGATGACCGCACCGCCGGTCTCCCTTTTTCACAAGCGGATCGTCGCAGTTCAGGGCAGCGGCGACGCGATAGGTGGTCGGGTTGTCGCCAGAGCTTGCGGCGTCGACTGTCCGCGCACCCACGCACCGAGCACCTGACGCTCGTGAACCGACAACACCAGCTCGGCCAGCTTCGGCCCCGGACGTCCCGTGCGCCGATCAACGACGGACCAAGGACTCAGGACACTAGGCGCCGGCACCCGCGGACGCTCCGCCACGTGCTCACACACCGTAACCACGGCGGATTTCGCCAACCTCGGCGATGCGTCACTCTCGGTAGCCGTCGGCGTGGGGCTCCGGTGACCCGACCGGCTCCCTGCGCAGCGCAGATGCTGCCAGGGGGCCCGCACTTGAGCGAAGGTCAAGGGATCACCCCAGGCCAGGGCGGGTTTTGGGGGAGTGGTGGTCGGGTTGTGGTCGTCGTCTCTTGGATCACCGCAGCCGGCGGTGCAGGATGCAGGTTGCCGTTCACCGCGCCCGTTGCCTGAAGGTGATCGTCATGCGTGCCCACCTGAGTGTGGGACGTGTCTACCGCCGCTGTGGCTGCCGCGACCAGCAGCGCCACCAGCTCGGCTCGCACTGCCCCCGCCTGAACACCGAGCCCTCCCACGGCACCTGGACGTTCGCCCTCGACCTCTCGCCCGCCACCCACGGCGGTCACAACCGCACCGCGCGCCGCGGCGGCTTCCCCACCGAAGGCGACGCCCGCGACGCCCTGCGCCGCTAGCAGGCCGGCCGCCGCCTCGGCGTCAGCGCGGACCCGAACCAGACGGTGGCCGACTACCTCACCACCTGGCTCGCCGCGAAGAAGCTCACCCTCAAGCCCACCACCTGGGTCCGCAACCGCGACTACGTCACCAAGGACCTCATCCCCGCCCTCGGAGACCTACGCCTGGACGACCTCGCCCACGAACACCTCCTCGCCTACGTCCGCGCCCAACTCGCCGCAGGGAGAGGCCGGTCCACCGTCTGGCACATCCTCGCCACCCTCTCCTCCGCCCTCGGAGAGGCCAAGCGCGCCCACCGCCTGCCGGCGAATGTCGCCCGGCCCACGATCATCCCCCGGCCCCGCTCCGAGGAGCGCGTCATCTGGACGGTGGCCCAGGTCGTCACCTTCCTGCGCTTCTGCCGGGCCGTCGACCCGGAGTTCGCGGACCTGATCGAGCTGATCGTCTGCACCGGCCTGCGCAAGGGCGAAGCCCTCGCCCTCCACTGGAACGACGTCCTCCTCAGGCCCGGGCTCATCTACGTCTGCTGGACCCTGTCCGCGATCGACAACGACCAGCTCTGCATGACCACTCCGAAGACGGCGGCCAGCCGCCAGTGGGTCGCCCTCTCACCCAGGGCCCGCCGTCTCCTGCTCCGGCTGCGCAAGGAAACCGACCGCGCCGCCCCTGACGACTTCGTCTTCCACCACGCCGACGGAACTCCGCTGCACCCCGAGTTCGCCATCAAGCACTTCCACCAACTCGCCCGCGCCGCAGGGCTTCCGGACTGCACGGTCCACGACCTGCGCCACTTCGCCGTCACCACCGCTCTCGACGAGGGCGTTGAGATGACCATCGTCTCCAAGACCGCCCGGCACTCCACCCTGTCCACCACCGCGAACGTCTACGCCCACCTCACCCGCAGGGCCGCCCACCAAGCCGTCGACGCCATCGCCCACGCCCTCGCCCGAGAAGAACACCGCCGTGCCCGCAAGCCGGCCAAGAGAGCGGAGGGCCCGAAACCGACGCAGCATCAGACCGGATACCGGCGAGCGGCATGAACACCCATCAGATCCACCCGACGCGGCCGGCGCCTGAGTACGACCACCAGACGACCACCAACGAGAAAAGGCCGCCCTCGCATTTCTGCGAGAACGACCTCCGACCTGCGTAAACGCTGGTCGGGACGACAGGATTTGAACCTGCGACCCCTTGACCTCCAGGGCGATCTGCGAGGCGGATCGACCGCGTCCAAGTCCTGCTTGCTGCGTGAAAGTTGAGCGTTCGACATGCTGGCCTTCCAGTGTGGTAGCTGACGGAGGCCCAGCTGTTACATTGTCCCATTTTGCGCCCACTCGACGCGACAGGCGGGCCGCAGGCATCCGCCACCAGACAGGAAAGCCGAAACGGCCCGTCGGATGAACCGACGGACCGTCACGAAAGATCGAGGTTAGTACCTCAGCTCACCTGCCAAGATTGTCTGAGATTCGCCTCGACACGATTTCCAGCCATTGCTTGTAGGTCAGGCCGACCGAGGGAGGGTCGAACATCACCGTTCCGTTCTGCTGCCAAAGGGCCCCCATCTCGTCCTCATTGGCATTGTCGGCCTCCAGTAGCTCGACGTCCGCGATAAATCCGGCCAGCGTATCCTCTGTCTCGCGCATCAGGTATTCATCAATTGCTGAGTAGGGCCATCCTTCATCTCGCTCGAGGTCTTGGTGAAAATAAGCCTGAGCAAAGTAGGTGATTTCCGGAAACTCTGACATCACGGCACGAGTGCAGGATAGGAAGTTTCGACGCGGAATCCGTCTGGCATCGTTGGATCCTTTCGGAGCCAGGTTACAACATATTCAGTCTGAACGAACTGCCTAGTGGAATGCTGATAGGCTCGCGATCCGTAAACCGGGCCAGTTTGGGAAACCAGCTTGGTCTTAAATTTTCCACCCGCCAAGAACGCTTCTACCTGTTCGCGATTCTTGCGTATGTTCATCTCGGTTGCAAGTTCGGCGGACTCCCAGTCCGCGAAGGTCGATGCGACAGGGATTTCGGTTCTCGCCCGGAGTTGGTCGTCAGTTTGACCTGCGTGCTTCCTGAGGGTGTGGCCCTCGTCGCCGAGCTCGTGATCGCGAATCTTGAGGTACCAGCAGTCGAAGGAGGCAAGGAATCCGCCGGGGCCGGAATTGTGTACCAGGATGGGCGTCTCGCCAGCCAGCACGTGATATGTATGGAGATCATCTATTGTTAGATTGTAAGCGGGTTGGAGAGATCGTCTGTGCTCGGCCCCAATGATCCTCGCCGTACTCCCTGTCTCAGTGAGGAGGAAGTCGCCTATGGTGAGATCAGCTGCGTTCAGCCACAGCTTCTTGTTCTCAGCCCAGATGGGATGTCCGTCGGTGACGGTGACGGACCCTGTGCCGCCCGTGCTCTGAAGCCTGATTTCGGTGAAATTGTAGTCGTCTGGGGTATAAATGGTGGCGGTCACGGCTCGGGGGCCCTTTGTGCCAGTGAGTGGATCTGCCGCGAAAACCCTGTCGCCGGTGCGTATGGACTCTATGGGGCGGGTGCTTCCGTCTCCCATGAGCACCCTTGTGCCCGCCGGAAAGCTGTTGGCCGCGGTTGGGCAGCCTGCGCGACTTGCGGCAGACCGCCACTTCTCCTTTTCCAACTGATCCGCCATCCCCGGCGGGGTGGCAGGGTCCTTACGCAATGCCTCCAGGACCTCGTCGGTTCCGACGCCGTCCTTGAGGGTCAGGCGGAACTTGGCGATGAGGTCTCCAGTGCCTTTAAGGCCTGCGACAAGCGCCTTGTTTGTCGCTCCTAGCGCCGTTTCAAGTGCAATGGCCGCCTCGGCGACCCCAAGTCCGGTGAGAGTGGCTGCACGAAAGGCTACTATTGCCTCCGCGCTCTTGGTGAGAACGGATGCGGGGAGGAAATTGGCCACCGCGAACGCGCATGCCTCGCTGAGCTTTGGGTGGTCCATGCATTCGATCGTGTCGCCCAATAGGATGTCGGCCAAGGCAACGCCGACGCGTCCTGGAAAGCAGACGAAGAATATGCAGGTGGGAGAGTAGCCGGTGCTCGAATACTCAGCCTCAGTGAGTTCGACCTTGGACTTGATCTCCTTGTGGTCGAGGACCGTGCTGCTGAGCACGACCTTGTCCCAGACGGTGTATTTGCCCTTGCACTGCTCGGCCGTCAGGCCTGCCTCCGGGCAGGTCCACATGACGTAGTCGATGGTGCCGGTGTACTTGGCGGTGACGGAGACTTCGCAGACCTGGCGGCCCGCCTCGTTCCTGTGCCAGTTGCCGCCGCTTCCGATGCCGTGGTCCCAGCCCTTGGAGCACCGGCCGAGGTCGTTGTCGCCCGTCTCCCGGGCCAGGCCGGGCCGTTCGACGACCTCGACGTAGTAGTAGCGCTCGCCTGCGGTTCCGCTGGCAGCAGGGGCAGTGCCGGTAACGACTGCGGCCCGCGCGGCGGCTTCGGCCTGCTCCTTCGCGGCCACGATCGTCTTGGCGTCCCGGGCGGCTTGTGCGGCTTCGTCGCGGCTCTTTCCGGCTGCTACCGCCGCAGCGGCGGCCCGGTAGGCGGCGTCCTTGGCGGTAGCGGCGTACCGGCTGGCCTGCCGGGCGGAGCCGGTGGCCTGGACGGCGAAGGTGGTGGCGGTGTTGGCCGCTCTCTTCGCATTGGTGGCCGCCGTGCGTGCCTGCTTGGCCTGCTCTGCGGCCAGGCCGGCGGATGCCTGGGCCTGGTCGGCGGCGGCCGCAGCCTTGGCGGCCCAGCCGTTTGCTTCGTCGGCGGATGCTTGGGCGCGGCCGGCGGCGGCTGCCGCTTCGTCTGCCAGGTTGCGGGCGGTGGCGTAGGACTCGGCCGCCTGGGCGGCGGACTGGCGGGCCCGGGCGACGTCCGCGTCGATGCCGGCTAGGTAGGAGTCGACGGTGGCGACGTGGGCGGCGGTGACAGCGTCGCGCTCGCGGGCCATCGGCAGCCCGATCGCCAGGAACGCCTCCAGGGCGGCCGATGGTCCGGCCATCGCCGCCTGGGTGGCGGCCTTCACCTCCGGACCGCCGGAGGACATGGCCTGGGTGACCAGGAGCCGCTGATCGGCTTCGCGCGCCGCGTACTGACCCGTCGCCAGGAAGGCGCGCACGTCGGTGTGGCTGCCGAGCATGGCCTTGCCCGCGGTGTCCTTCACGGTCGGGCCACCGGCCGACATGATCTGCGTCAGCAGGAGCCGGTCGTCGCCCTCCTGCCCGGGGTAGGCGCCGGTGGCCAGGAACTCCCGGACCTGCTCCGCGCTTCCGGCGGACGCGGTCTGGGCGGCGAGGCGCTGCTCCAGCTTGGAGCTGCTCTCCGAGATGGCCATCGCGCTGACCCGGTCGTCGTGTGCCCTGGCGAGGGCGAGGTCGCCGCTCAGGAACGCCAGCACGGCGCCGTCGCTGCCCTCCAGGGCCTCCTCGGCCGCGGCCTGGGCCCAGGGGCCGCCGGCGTCCAGCAGCCGGACGGCGGCCTGGCGGCCCTTGGCCACCGCGACCGTCTGGTCCACCCCGGCTGCGGTGGCCTCGGTCAGGAGGCGCTCGGTGTCGGTGGCCAGCTCGCTCTTGTGCCCCGCCTCCCAGGCGCTCTGGCGCTTCTTCAGTTCTTCCTCGCGCCAGGCCTGCTGCGCGGCCGTCACCTCGGCGGCCCGCTGCGCGTCCAGGCGCTCCTGGTCGGAGGCCCGGGCGATGTCTGCCACGTGGTGGGCCTGGGAGGCTGCGTCCGCCGCCGTGGCGGCGGCGCGGTCGGCGCCCTCGGCCGCGGCCTGCGCGAGCTGCGCCGCATTGGCGGCGTGCCCGGCGTGCGCGGCGGCGTCGGCGGCTGCGGCCGCGGCCGCTTCGGCGTGGGCGGCGGCCGACAGTGCGGCCTGGCGGGCATCGCGGGCCGCCGCCGCGGCTTCGTCGGCGATCCTGCCGGTCGCGGTCGCCGCGCGGTCTGCTTCCGCCGCCGCGGCCTGGGCCTTGGCAGCGGCTTGGCGAGCCCGATCGGCGGCAGCGTTGGACACCTTCGTCTGCGAGGCCGCGACGGCCGAGGCCTGGGCGGCGGCAGCGGCGTTGGCGCTCGCGGACTTTGCGGCGGTCGCCGCCTCCTTGGCCCGGTCGCCGGCCTCCTTGGCCCGGTCGCTGGCATCCGCGGCGGTGAGGGCCTGCGCGGCGGCCGTCTTCGCCGCCACCGCCAGACGGGCGGCCTCGGCGCCCTGTCGCTCGTCGGTCGCCGCCCGGCTCGCCGCGCTGAGCGCCTGGCTGGCGGCCTTGCCGGCCTTGGCAGCAGCTGCTGCCGCGTTGGCGGCGGCGGTCGCGGCCTGCCGGGCGGCCTCGTTCGCGGCCTTGCCCGCCGCCGAGGCGGTCTGCGCGGCGGTGGCAGAGCGCTCGGCCGCGTCCGCCGCGCGCCCTGCGGCGTTGGTCGCCGTCGCCGTGTCGGCCTCGGCCGCCCGCGTTTCGTCGGCGGCCCTCTCGGCGGCCTGCTTGGCGAGGTTGGTGGCGTCCAGTGCCTGCGCGGCGGCGTCCTGGGCGGCCTTTGCCTGCTCGCCGGCCTGGTCTGCCGCGTTGCGGGTCAGGTCCGCGAGCCGTGCAATGTCCAGGATCTCCTGGTCGTGGGCGGCAGCGGTCTGGTAGCCGTAGCGCAGGAAGGCCCGGACGTCCTCGGCCGAGCCGAGCATCGCGGTGCCGGCGGCCTTCTTCACCTCCGGTCCGCCGGCTGACATCAGCTGGGTGAGCTTGAGCCGGTCATCTCCCTCTCGGGCCGTGTGCTGGCCCTCGTCGAGGAACTTGTCGACGTCGGCAAGGGAGCCGAGCATCGCCTTGCCCGCGGCTTCCTTCACCGTGGGGCCGCCCGCCGACATGATCTGGGTCAGCAGCAGGCGCCGGTCACCCTCATAGGCCCACTTGAGGGTGTTGTCGACGAAGTTCTTCACGTCGCCTGCGGAGCCGGCCAGAGCGGCCCTCGCGTGCTCACGGACCGTCGGCCCCGAGGTGACGATCAGCTCTTCCAGCTGTGCGCGCAGGTCCTGTTCGGCGGCCGCTGCCTGGCCCGACGTCACGAAGTCGCTCACGTCGGTGTCGGAGCCGGTGAGCGCGGTCTCCGCCGCGCGGCGCAGGGCCGGGCCGCCGTCCTTCCAGGCGGCGACCGCCTTGACCCGGTTCTCGACCGGGCCGGTGGCCGGTGGCGCTTCGGCGGCCACCGCGGGTATCGCCAGCAGCCCGGTGAGCAGGCTGCCGGTCACGACGCCGATGGCTGCCCGCCACCGTGTCGTGCGTGTTGTTCGACTGATCCGCATAGGGGATCTGATGTCCTTTTTAAGTCGGGCGCCGATATGGTGTCGGCGGCATGAGGTGATGGGGCGCGCGCAGTCACGCGCTTGCGACAATCACGTGCGGACCCGCTGGGACGGGGCCGTGCCGTGCGGCGGTACCAAGGCCGGTGTCTGGGCACCGCCGCACTGCGTGTCGGACCGGGCACGTCAAGTGAGCCGAGGCCTGCCCGCGGCTGGGCCGGGTCGGTCCGTCAGGGGGTCACAGGGTGCCGGCGATGACGCTGCCGGTGTGGTCGCCGGGGATGCCGGCCAGGTCGGCCGCCTGTGGCTGGGCCCAGTTCCCGTCGGCGTGACGGGAGGTGACGAGGACTCGGTTGTCACCGGTGGTGACCGCGAACTGGGCGTCCCCGTCGAGCGTCGTGGCGCTGACCGAGGTGGCGCTGACCTGGCCCAGCACACCAGTGAGCGGGCTAACGGGCTGCCAGGTCCCGTCCTGGTGGCGGACGGTGTGGAGCTGGGCACCGGTGTCGTTGACGAGAACGAGGTTCATGTCGCTGCCCTGGCCGGCCATGGCGAGCGAGGTGACGGTACCCATGGCACCGGCGCCCTCGTCGACGGCGCCCCAGGTGCCCCAGTTGCCGTCGGCGTAGCGGGCGGTGTGGTGGACGCGGCCGTTCGCGGTGACGGCGACCTGCAGGTCAGCGCCGGAGCCGGCGGCGGTGACGGCGGTGACGCCGTCCAGGCTGCCGGTGGCGGCGAAGACCGGGCCGAATCCGGTCCAGTTGCCGTCGGCATGGCGGGTGGTGTGGAAGAGCTGCCCGTCGGCGAGGACGACGACCTGGAGGTCGGCTCCGGTGGAGGCGACGGCCACCTGGGTGATCTGGCCGAGGGCGGCGTTCAGGTCACCGAAGTTCTCCCAACTGCCGTCAGGGTGGCGGATGGTGTGGTGCAGGTGGCCGTCACCGCCCAGGGCCACGACGTGCGCGTTGCCGTCGATGCCGGCCGAGCCCACCGCCTTCACGCCGCCGATGTTGCCGACGGCGGCCTGGACGTCCCCGGCCGGGGTCCAGGTTCCGTCGTAGAGCCGGACCGCGTGGAACAGGCCGGTGCCGGACTTCACCAGTGCCTGCGTCTTCCACCCGAAGGCGCGGGACCTTATCTGCTGGATCCAGCCGTTGACGTTGTCGGTGCGGGTGCTGGTCGCCCCGGTGCGGGTCTCATTCTCACCGCGGCAGCCGCCCTGCCAGGAGCGGGAGGCGACGGCGACCAGTTCGGTCCGGCCGGTGCCCGTGCGCAGCAGGGGCGCACCCGAGTCGCCGGCACACAGCGCGGCGGCCCCGGCCAGGGGGGTGGTGTCGAAGGTGGTGGCCGAGACGGTACCGGCGGTGTGGGTCGTGGCGTGGGGCTTGGCAGAGATCCACTCGGTCGAGGTACGGCCGCTGCCGACCGCCAGCAGACTTTCCCCGGCCGACGGCGCGCTGGTGGCGAGCTTGACCGGGTCGAGGTCGGTGACCGGGGTGGCCAGGCGGACCATGGCGAGGTCACGGTCGGCGCGCGGGACGATCTCCGCGACCTCGGCACTCCTGCCGTCGGCCCGGAACGTGGTGCTCACCGCAGGTGCCCCGGCGGTGAGGGTGGTGGGGTTGTCGGTGAAGCAACTTGCGGTGGTGAGTGCCCAGTTGCGGTCGACCAGGGTCGCGGTGCAGGCCCGGCCGTCGGCACGGCCGGGCGTACCCACGGTGAGGCTGCCGACCGGGGGGTAGTCACTGGCCGCCTGCGGATGGGCGGGGCCGCCACCGGCGGTCAGCTCCAGCAGCACGGTGGGAGTGTTGTTGGTGCCCGCGCCGACCGGGGTGAAGTCGTTCCTCGCGATGTCGACGGTGCTGGTGGTGCCACCCGAGGTGAGGGTGGCCTGCACCGTGTGGTCGTCACCCTTGAAGTTGAAGACCTTGGGGATCTCCATCGACAGGTAACCGGTGGGGCCGGTGATCCGGAAGCACGTCCCGTTCGGCGTCGTCGCCGTGCTCCAGACCATGAGCAGGTTCTCCTGCGAGGTGCAGTCCGCGAGCTGGATGTTGCCGTCACCCGACTTCAAGGTCACCTTCTGGTCCGCAAGGATCTTCGCGGCACCGGGATACGCGAAAGTCTCCACCACGAACGGCGACACACCCACCTCCGCAGAGGCCGGAGCAGCTGTAGATACACCGGGAACGGCCAGCATGGCGCCTAGCAACCATATTGGTCGTCGTCGCATTAATTCCTCCAGAAAGTGGCAGGCCGGAGGAGTGTGGGCCCCCCGGACTAGCGAGTCGTGGGTGGGCAGAGCCGCCGACGTCGCGCACTGTGGCACCCATCGACAGTGGCGCACCGTTCACTTGCGTGAGATCGGAACGTGTATGTGCCTGGTGAGGCTATCCAGCGCATTCGATCATGACAACCTCAGACCTGCACGATTCCCTCATATCAGGTATCACGGATGCACGGTCATTTGACTTGACGATCTGTCAGATGCGTTACCGGTCGGCAGGCGGCCCTGATCATCTGGTTGCGGTCATGAATAGACGTGCTGGCCTTCCGTCCCGGGCGGGATCGGCTCAGTGTCGAGCGGCCAGCGATGGCCGGTGTCATGCAACTTGCTCAACGCCGAGTGGTCATTGGCCACCAGCACCTGGGCCAGTCGGGGCGACTACAGCAGACCAGCCAGGCGAGTCCAGGTGTGCCTCGTCCCGAGCCGCGACGCCGACCGAATCCTGTACCGCGCCGTAGGCAGTACCGAGACGTGCCATCAGCTCGACTTCCTCCTCGCTGCGAAGGCACTGCCCAAGCCAAGGCCAAGGGTTGTTCGCATCGCAGAAGTCGTCGAAGAGCACGTGGACGGTGTAGTCGAGGTCCTCGAACTGATCCGGATCGAACCGCACCTCTCGCTGCCATGTCGGGCTGGCCAATGCCATAACCGCGGCACCCAGTTCGCCCACCCTGCTGTGCTGCCCACACCACCTGTCGGTGCGTCAGACTCTCTTGTCGTGCCGACCGAGTGGCACGCCGAGACAGCGCTGCGACGCTTCCTCGAAGGGCGCCGGCTCGGCTTCGACGCCGACCCGCACGAGACGGTGGCCGCCTATCTGACCCGGTGGCTCAGGTCGATGGAGTTCCTGCTCAAGCCCACCACCTACGCCCGCTACCGCACCTACGCACTGGGCGAGTTGATCCCCGTGTTTGGTGAGATCCGGCTGGAGGAGATCGCCCACGACCACATTGCCGCCTACACCCACCAGCAGCTCGCGGCCGGCCGCGGTCGCCAGGCCCTCTACCACTGCCTCGCCACCCTCTCCAGCGCCCTGGGCTCCGCCGTCCGCACCCACCGCCTCTCGCACAACGCCGCTCAGCCCATGCCCCTGCGCAGGCCCCGACCCGACGAGCGGGTGCCCTGGAGCGCCGAACAGGCGGTTGAGTTCCTCACCCACTGCCGGGGCGTTGACCCCGCGTTCGCCGACCTCTTCGAGGTCATCGTCGGCACTGGCCTGCGCAAGGGCGAGGCACTCGGCCTCCAACGCCGGTGTGTCCGGATCGAGGACCGCGTCATGTTCATCCGCCACACGCTGTCCGCGATCGACAACCACGAACTCGTCCTGACCGCCCCCAAGACGAAGAAGAGCCGCAACTGGGTACCCCTGTCCGACCGCGTCGCAGCAGCCCTTGAGCGCGCCATCGCCAGGAACACCTCCACCGACAACGACCACGTCTTCCAGGACGCTGACGGCAACCCGTACCACCCGGCAGCGGTCCGCCGGCGCTTCCACGAACTGCGCAAGCAAGCCGGGCTGCCCCACGTCACCATCCACGACCTGCGGCACCTGGCGGCCACCCTCGCGCTGGAGGGCAACGTCTCCATGGCCGTCATCTCCAAGACCCTGCGCCACTCCACGCTTTCGACCACCGCGAACATCTACAGCCACCTGACCTGGGATGTCGCCATGGCCGCAGTGCACACCATCGAAGCCAGACTTCACCTCGTCGAAGCCCGAGCCTGCTCCAGTGCCGGCGTCCTCGCCCTCGGCGGGCCACCACCGAACCCCCTCTTCAGCCACGCGGCCTGACGGCCGAACAGCTGACGCCGGCTCGGTGCACCGGACCGTTCACACGGACGGGACCGAGCAGCCGGCCTCTCGGCTCGTAGCCGGGCCCGATAAGCGTGCGGCCAATCGATCCAGATGACACCGCAGGTTCCTTCGGAATGCCCGCTTCCCGCAAACCTGAGCCATTTCAGCACCGAAGAGGCGATCAGTCCGCGACCGACGGCGCGGGGATTCCGAATTGGATGAACTGACGCGCCGTCATGACCGCGTCGGAGGGGCTGGAGCTGCGGAGATGTCCCCGGCGAGGCGACGTGAACGAGCGTTCACGACCACATTGCGACCACCAATGGAAAAGGCCGTTCTCATCATTCCGATAAGAACGGCCTCCGACCTGCGAAAACGCTGGTCGGGACGACAGGATTTGAACCTGCGACCCCTTGACCCCCAGTCAAGCGGGTTACGTAGGATGCTTGTTGAGAGGCCACCTGCTAGGCGTATCGTCCGCGCTCAAGTCCTTTTTGCTGCATGCAAGTTGAGTGTTCGACATGCCGACCTTCCAGTGTGGTGGCTGACGGAGGCCCAGCTGTTACATTGTCCCACTTTGTCCAGATCGGCTCAACCGTGCGGAATCCTCACGCGGCGGCGTGGTCCCAAAGTGGTCCCAGGGCTTGTAGCAGGGCGATGTCACTACCAGCGACGACGTCTCGTGCAGGCTCTTGCAGCGGCCCTTCGGGTCCCAAAGCGGAGAGGGCAGTGGCGTGTTGGGTGCCTCCCGACCCCGGATGCTTGACCTGCTGGGGCGGCCGCGTCACGACCCGACACGCGCCTTAGCAGCCGGCACTGACAGTCGCGACCTGCCGGGGTGTCCTTCCAGCCCGTCTCCCGGCCCGCTTCCCGACGGGGTCGGGTGGGGGCGATCGCGGGGTGACGGTCGGTCAGGCCGTGTACGAGGGACCGGCCGTCCTCCCGGATTCGACGGGATTTCGCCGGTCGTGGTCAGCTGGTCCCCACCGGGGGGCCAGGATCTGCACCGGTAGGGGCACAGGGAAGGGGAGGCGTGCGGACGCCAATGATGCACTCGCGGCGGCGGTGGGGGTACTCCTCACCGATCCGAGGCGGGATCCGGGGTTCGAGGTCCGGGACGCTGAGCAGGCGGCCAGAGCGGTGGCCCTGCTCGACGAGGGGCTGCGCTACGGGCTCGGCGTGTTCCGGCTGATGGCCGAGGGCGGGCAGCAGGGGGCCGAGACGCTCTCCTCGGACGGCCTGCAGATCCTGTCCGAGATGGTGCAGAACGCCGACGACACCGGAGCGCGGGAGATCCGCTTCGTCTGGCGGCCGTCCGAACTGCTGATCGCACACGACGGCCATGGTGTACGGCTGGCGGACCTCCTGCTCCTGGGGATGCCCTGGCTGAGCGGCAAGACCCGCGATGCCGAGGCGACCGGACGCTTCGGCGTCGGGCTGGCGACGCTGCGTGCGTTGTCCAGATCCTGGGAGGTGCACTGCCACCCGTTCCACGTCCGCTTCACCGACCTCGAACTCGCAGTGGCGGAGCCGCTGGAGCTGCCGGCCGAGATCGCCGACGAGCGGTGGACGGTGTTCAGGATTCCGCTGGTGGACGACGTCCTCCCGTCGGCCGGACTCGTCCGATGGTTTGAGGGCTGGAGCGACGGTTCGCTGCTCTTCCTCCGTCACCTGGAGCGGATCACCGTGGCGGCGGACGGTGCCGAGGCCGACGGCGGACGGTCGAGCACGGTGCTCCGCCTGTCCTGGCGCGAGCTCAGGCGCAAGCGGCTCGTGGTCGGCGGCGCCGGAGCGGAGGTCGGCGTCCGGGAGGCCGTGACGACCGATGGTTCGGTGTGGCGGGTCTACGACACCCGGGTCGACTCGCCCGCCGGGACTGCTCGCCGGAACAAGGCCTCTGGAGCGACCATGCCGGTCGCCGTGGCACTTCCGCTCCGTCCTGGGACGGAGGGCAGCGTGCACGCGGGCCTGCCGGTCGCGTCGCTGGACGTCGCGGCGCGGGTGCACGCCCAGTTCGACCCCGTTGCCAACCGGGAGGGATTCGCCGCCAGCCGGCTGAACGACGCCCTGGTCCCGCTGGTCGCCGACCTCTGGGAGGCGGCGGTGCTCGACGTCCTCGGCGGGGTGGCACCCTCGGCCTGGCACCTGATCCCGCTGCCCCCGCAGCCCGGGGACCTCGCGCCGGCAGGACTCCCACACACCCTGCGGGCCGAACTGCTGGACCGCGCTCGCGGCACCGTGGCCGGGGCACTCGTCCTGCCGCTCGGGACCGGGGAGTCCGTGCTGCTGACCGATCTGGCGGTGGAGGCCGCCGTCCTGTCGGGGGTGCTCGACTCGGCGGACGTCGCCCGGCTCGGCGGGCTGCCGCACCCGTATCCGGCCACCGCCCGTGACGGCGAAGGGCGTTGGCGGCGGGTACTCACCGACTGGCGGTCCCACGGCGGGGCCGCCCTGGGTGAGGAGGTGGACATCGCCCGGGCGGTCGGCCTGCTGAGCCGGCCGGAGTACGAGGTGGGGCGCACCATCCGACTGTCGGCGGTGGCGATCGACGCTGGCTTGGGCCGGCTGATCGCCCGCGAGCCGTGCATCGTCACCGCCGACGGCCGCCGCCTGGCGCCGCAGAGCCACGCGCACGCGTTCGCGGCGTTCGAGGGCAGCGGTCCGCTGGACGTGCTGGGCATCGTGGCAGACCTCCACCCGGCGTACCGGGCGGAGGACCGCTGGGCCCGGTCGGTGGTCGGCTGGCTCAGGCAGTCCGGCGCCCTGCTGCGGCGGGACGACACCCGGGCGGTACTGCGCCGGGTCGCCGAGCTGGGCGACGCCGGGGCCCGGCTGCAGGGCGATGGCGACCGGTTGGTCGAGCAACTGGTCGCGCTGCAGAAGGCGTTGGGGGAGGTTTCGAAGAAGGACCAGGAGGAGTTCGGTCGACGGATCGGGCGGGCGGTGGTGCTGAACTGCTTCGGTTACGGTCCGGACGGGAAGGAGAAGCACAGGCAGAAGCCGCCCGGTGAGGTGTACCTCTCCAAGCCGTTGGAGACCACGGAGGGGGATCGGTTCGCCGTCGCCGCAGGAAGGGCGCCGGGCCTCACCTGGGTGGACCGCTCCTACGCGCGCTCACTGGTGCCGTCCACCCGGAACAACGGGCTCGGCCCGGGAGGCTTCCTACGCCTGCTGGGCGTGGCCGACACGCCGCGTCTGACGCCGGTCCGGCGGGGGCGGCACACGAAGGAGTACTCGGGAGACCACCGGGTCGGTACCGCCCGTGAGTTCGCGCCCTCGCTGGAGGGCCGCGGGACGGAACTGGGGAGGCTGAATGCCACCCATACCCTGGACGACCTGGAGAGCCCCGCTCTCCAGGTCGTCGTCCACCACATCGTCGCCGAGCCGGACCCGCGCGAGCGCCTGCGCCGTACTGCGGCCCTGCTGGCGACCCTGGGCAAACCCGGCATGCTCACCTCGCCCGGCCACGCCCGGGTCAAGGCGGCGTGGGCGTACCACAGGTGGGAGGTGAAGGGCAGCACGCCGGCGCTCTGGGTCTGGCAGCTGCGGAAGACCGCCTGGCTGGAGGACGCGCGGGGGCATCTGCGCACCCCCGCCGCACTGCGGTTGCGGACAAGGGACTCGGAGGCTCTCTACGGCCACGACGACCCGGGCTACCTGCACCCCGAGATCCAGCGCCTGACGACCTCCTGGAGGGAGGTGCTGGCCGCGCTCGGCGTGGCCGCCGACCCCGACGTGCCCGAGCTGGTCGCGCGACTGCGGCAGCTGCGGCGCCGGCCGACGAACGGGCCCGAGGGAGAGGCGCTGGAGGCCGAAGTCCTGCTCGTCTACCGGGCGTTGGCCGGGCGGTTGGCGGACGGGTCGGCCGATCCGGCCCGGACGGCAGCAGAGAAGGAGATCAGGACCGCGTTCCTCGGCCGGGTGGACCTGGTGCTGCCCGACCGAGGCTGGCAGCGGCCGGCTGCCTGTCTGCGGGGAAGGTCAGTGCTCCGGGGATTCCGGCCTTACGTCCTCGCCGGGCCCGAGCTCGCCCCGCTGTGGACCGCACTCGGCATCCGGGAGCCGGGTGCCGATGACCTGGTGGACGTGCTCCGGGAGATCGCCGAGGACGACGCCCGGCCCACCGGGGCACGGCAACAGGTGATGCTGGAGGCGCTGCGCTCTCTGTCCGGCCAGGTCGGCGGCACCGGCTCGACGGTGCCGATCGCGTTGCGCAACAGGCTGCGGGCACTGCCGCTGTGGACCGGCGCCGGGTGGACGAGGAAGCGCCCGGTCCACGCGGTGGACCACCCGGGCATCGCGCGCGCCCTCGCCGACCGTATCCCGATCTGGCAACCGGGCGGCGAGGTAAGCCAGTTCACCGCCCTGCTGGGCCCGCTCAAGGTCACCCGGCTGGAGGCGGCCGGGGCGCGGGTCCTCGACCCGGACGGGGCGGTGCCCGATCCGGAGCTCACCCACGCGTACCGGCGGGCCGTCGCGGGGCTGCAGGACATCCTGGTGCGGGACGAGCCGGCCGCGGCGGACGCCTTCACCGGCTGGGGCTGGCTGCCCGAGCTGGAGGTACGGATCCTGCCGGGGCTCCGGATCCGGCTCGACCTGGACGGTGACGGGGAGGGGTTCGAGGTGCCGGTCGAGGCGCAGATCGACCGGGAGGCCAAGGCGCTGTTCGTGGCGAACCGTGAGGCGCTGCGGACCACGCACGGCGGTGGCACGGCCGTGGCGAGCCTCTTCGACGGCGAGCGGACCCGGGTCGGTCACCGCTGGCGGGACTTCTGGGAGGCGGACCTCCTCGACCGACCGTCGGGCGCGGAGCCGCTGGTGTCCGCACGTCAGCAGGACCACGAGCAGGAGCAGCGGCTGCGCGAACTGCTGGAGCACCGTGAACGGCAGCTCCCCGCCGCGCCACCGGCGCCTGCGCCGGCACGCCGGGCGCCGGCTCCTCCGCTGCCGAGGCCCAGGAACGGCGCGGCCCCGGTGCCGCCCCCGGCGCCGCCCGTGCCGGCTCCGGTTCCGGTCCCCGCACCGGCCTCGACGGCCGGCCCACGCGAGCTGTACACCGTGGCCGAGCTGGCCCCCCGCCGACAGGAGCTCCGCCCCGGACCCTCGTCGGGCGCTCCTCGGTCCGTTGGTACGACCCGGCGGCGACGGGCGGTCTCGCTGCCGAAGCCCCGGCCTGGAGCGGGCGCGCCCCAGGAGCGGTCCGGGCCGCTCGGCTACGCCGACCGGGACAAGGAGAGGATCGTCATCGAGCTGCTCCGCGAAGCCCTGAAGGAGGACGGGATCATCCTCCACGACCAGCGCGGAGTCCACGGGCTGGGCGCGGACGCCATCGACTCGACCGGGCACTACTACGAGATCAAGACCCACGGTGGATCCTTGCCGGCCGAAGTCTCGCTCACCAGGCAGGAGTTCCTCCGGGCATTGAGCGAGGGGGAGAATCTCTCGCTGGTCCTGGCCTCTCACCTGGAACGGGGGAAGGGAGTATCGACGCTGCGCATCGTGCCGGACCCGGTACGCCACTTCGAGGTAGGGCCGGTCGCGGAGATCCGGCTCAAGGTGACACCAGAGGTAGCGGAGGGCGAACGCGTGCTGCGGTATCCCGACGGAGGGGCCTGAGTGAGGCTCAGCAGCAAGGGGGTGCGGTGGGCCAGCAGTACCCGGGTTGCGCCACCGTATCAGTCAAGTCAGTTGTTCTGAGAGGCACTTGACGGTCCGTCTGTGACGTGGCGAAGATGTGCGGTCATCGGACCGTCAGGTGCCGGGCCGCGCCAGAGCCCTCCGGCAGCGCGAGGATCAGGTCTGGCCGAACGGATCCGCCATATTCACGCCGATTCCGGTGGCGCCTACGGCTCGCCAAGGGTGACTGCGGAACTGCGCGAGACCGGAGCGCCGCCCGCCGTTGCCCGCACCGATGTCCAGGTACGGCTCGACCCCGCTGCCAGGACCCAGGCGCGGAGCCGTTCGCGCGAACGGTCGTCTCTGGAGTATGGAGCCAGTGTGTTCACGAGGCGGGGGTTGCCCCGTGCGCGGAACGGCAGTGCGTGACGGGCCGCAGCTACTGCGCTGATCGGGTGTTGTACGACTTGGACTTCCGCACGTCCATTCGTCGATCGACTCGATTGTCAGCGGGGCACATGATGATAGGACAGACTGCGGGGCATACAGGGGAAGGAGCTCCCGCGTGTATCTGAGCCGGGTGAGGGTCAAGGGGCTGCGCGCCAGCGCCAACTCGGAGATCGACTGTGAACTACCCAGCCGTTTCAGTGTGGTGATCGGCGCGAACGGCGCCGGGAAGACCACGGTGACCGATGCACTTTACCTGGCCCATCCCAGCCGCTTCCCCTATCTGCCGCGTATGGGTGCCAGCGCCCTGGGCAGCGGGGAGCGTGAGATCACCGTCGAGTACACGTTGGACGACGACCCGGCCGTGGAAGGCGCCCTCGGACGGCAGCTCCGCGATATCCACAACGGCCAGCCCGGCGCGGTCGTGCAGCGATGGAGCTCCTCGCTGAACCGAAACCTGGGCGCTATCAGTGCGCAGACCACACAAAGGTTCGGCCCCCTCGACAAGCTCGACCCGTTCAAGCTCATGTACCTGCCCGCCTGGCGGAACCCGCTGGACGAGCTCGCCCGGCGGGAAGTGCGGATACTCATCGAACTGCTGCGGGCCCAGCAGGAGCGCCTGGACGGCAGCCGCAGTCTGGTACCGCTGCGGGCCCAAGCTTCGAGGCTGCTGGAGAACCTCGCCAAGGACGGCATCATCGCAGCCGTCGAGGAACGCATCGGCGCGCACCTGTCAGCGCTGTCCGCCGGAGTCAGCCACCAATGGCCCTACGTTCGCGGCCAGGTCGTCGACGACACCTACCTGGCGCGCGTGCTCGAACTTATGCTGGCGGTGATCCAGGGGCGTGGCAACGCTCGCCCACTGGAGGTTTCGGGCCTGGGGTACGTCAACCTCCTGCACATCGCCGTGACCCTGGCTGCTATCCCAGACCCCGCCAAGCGCGCCACTGGTGCCCCGGACACCGACACCGCATTGGCCGAACTTGACGGCACCGGCGAACCCGCGGATGAGGAAGCCGCCGCCCGTCAGGCCCGCGACCAGCTTCTGCAGGCCCAGGCCGAAGCGGAATCCGCAGATGACTCGTTCTTCCCCCCGGACCCCTTCCACGCCACCGTGGTCATCGAGGAACCCGAGGCTCACCTGCACCCGCAACTGCAGCACGCCCTGGTCCGCTACCTGCGCACCGTCAGCGCACAGCGGCCCGAGCTGCAGATCGTGCTCTCCAGCCACGCCACCGACGTCATCACCTCCGCCCGCCCCGAAGAGATCGTTGTGCTGCGCCGGATGGCGGACGGACGCCGGGTCTGCCGATCCGTCGCCACTCTGGCCATGGCCGATCGGTCCAAGACACTACGCATGGCCCGCCTGCACCTGGACACCAGCCGCTCCGCCGCCCTGTTCGCAGAACGCTTGGTGCTGGTAGAAGGCGTCACCGAAGTCGCCGTCCTGCGCGAGTTTGCCCGCGCATGGGCGGGGACCGACCAGGACAAGCTGGCCTTCGTCGACGCGCTGAGCATCGTCGCCATGGGCACCAAGGTCGGCCACTGGGCCGTGCGGCTGCTCGCGACCCGCGGCCAGGAACTGTGCACCAAACTCGCCGTCCTGCGCGACAGCGACCAGGACTTCGACGCCACCCCCACCCCGCCGTCGTGGATCACAGCGCATGACCCCGACGTCGCCGCGGCCTTCATTAGCCACCCCACCCTCGAGCCAGCCATCACCAGCGGCAACGAGAAGCTGATCGCCGCCGCCCTGGACGACGCAGGCATCGCGGCACCCGGCACGATCACCCCCGAGACCATTCATGTTCTGTTCCGCAGCGCACGCACAGCCAAGGGCACCTTCCCTGCCACGCCAGCCGGCGCTGGGGCCAAGCGCAAAGCGGACTTCGCCCTCGCCCTCGCCCAGCAGCTCGCTGATGCCAACGTCGGCGTGACGCCACCGGTGGTCCCGGAGCACCTGCGCAACCTGTTCGAATTCCTGTACCCAACGCCCCCAGCAGACCCACAGGACCCGGACCTTGACCCGGCCTTTGACGACCCGGACCTGGCCCCGGAGCCGCACCCATGGGGGAGCAATGTCGGCGAGATGCCGGACATAGACTTCGATTCCTGGGATCCGCCCCGCAAGTCGTCCGGAGACTCCTGCGGTACTCCGCAGTCCGGCTGGCCGCTCAGTCCAGGCGACAGCCGTGGTTGACGCGGGCTTGGACGCGCTGACCCGTGAACAGCTCATCGCCGCGGGTACCCCCCTTCCGCGCATCTACATCGAAGCCGCCCCTGGATCCGGCAAGACCACCGTGTCCGCCTACCGCTTCGGCAGGCTGCGCTTCAACGTCACCAGGGACCCGCGGGCGGTGATCGCGGTCAGCTTCACCCGCTCCGCCACTGCGGAACTGCGTGGCCGGGTCCTGACCACCTGGGGCCGGGCTGCAGTCAACCCCCCGCACCGCATCGTGACCCTCGACACCCTGGTCTACGACCTGCTCGCCCACCTCCTGCGCACCAAGACGCTGCACTGGCCCTCGGGCCACACCGACCTGGAGGTCCTAGACACCTGGAAGGCCCACTACCCCACCCGATACACCACCCGGGAGCCGATCCTCGAGCTCGACGGCACCCATGTGGTCACCACCCGCACCTATCGGCCGGGCCGCGGCAACCACCCGACCCAGGAGGACTTCGACACCGCCGTGCAGCAGGGGCGGTGCACCCACGACAACGTGCGCGCGATCCTCGCCTCCGCCCTCGAAGCACCGACCGCCGCCGACCGCCTGGTTGAGTACTTCGCCGCCACCACCCGGGCAGTGATCGTTGACGAGATCTTCGACGCCAACAGCCTGGACCTGGCCGTCGTGAACCTGGTCGCCCGGGCCGGCCTACACATCACCGTCGTCGGCGATCCTTGGCAGGCGCTCTATGGCTTCCGCGGGGCACGCCCCGACCTGGTCCCCACTCTCATCGAGACAGCTGACCTGACCCCCCTTAAGCTCACCACCTCCTTCCGGTGGCGCACGGCCGAGCAGAAACACCTGGCCACCCAGCTACGCAGGGGCTCCCCCATCTCCGTGCCCAGCGGGCCGCTGGACGGCGTGGATGCTGTCTTGGCCCGCCAATGGAAGCCTCTATGGGAGACCGCTACCCGCGTGCTGCCCCTAGCCTTCCGTTCGGCCAGCGGCAACCCCCAGGAAGCCGCGTGCACCCTGCTGCTCAACCAGCTCACCCGCAGCGCCTTCGGTGAACACGCCACCTACGCCAACGACGCCGCCGCGACCCTGCGACTGGACGACGACGCCCGCGCCCGCCTGGAGCCGAGACTTGACAATGTTCTGTCCGTGCTTGCTGACAGCGATGACCTGATCGGTGCCCTGAGGGAGCTCACGGCTGCCGTCGCCACGCAATCGCCGATGATCATGCCTCGCAGGCATTCCGATCACATTGACCGCTTGCGGAAACTGCGCGCACGCCTGCTCCACCCGTCCAGTGAGCTCATCCCAGGCTTGACTACCCATCAGGCAAAGGGCCGCGAATGGGATGCCGTCGCTGTCCGTCTGGACGGTAGCGACGTCCGGGCCCTTGAAGGTGGTCTGGAGCATAACCACGAAGAGCACCGCAAGCTCTACGTTGCTCTCACGCGCGCCCGCCGTCGCACCCTTGCCGTGTGACTGCCTGTGGCCGCCGCATGCGCCACACGTACCGCGAGTGCATCCAGTCCGAGACCCGGCCGCAGCGTCTCGCCATTGATGGCGACAGTCCCGCCGTAGGCTGCACGGGCGCGGGTGGGACAGCAGGCCCCGGCGCCGTATCCGCCAGATGAGTGATCGTCAGCATAAGGGGTGGGGGCGCCGCCACCTCGAGGGGCCTGCGTACTCGGCCTAGGCTTGATACGGCGAAGGCGCCAGCCTCCAACCTGACTATGGCCGTGGCCGCACCACGGAGCGTGACCGCCTGAGCCTGCGGACTCCTTCCTGGCACTCATGCGAACGCGTGCTCCCAGTTGGGCAGAAGCAGAGCCGTACGGCACCCCGTTGCCCGATACTTCCTTTGATACGCCCGGGGCAGATGCGAGTCGCACACTGTCGGGTGATGGCCTGGCCGAACTGTGGGGTGCGCAGTGTTGCTAGCGAGTGTCGTGATCACCAACTTCCGTGCGTTGGAGCAGGAGGTGGAGGTACGACTGGACGAGCTCGCGACCTTGATTGTCGGGCGGAACAACAGCGGCAAGACGTCCTTCGTCAACCTCTTCGAGAAGTTCTTCGGCGACGACGCGAAGTTCGTTTTGGAAGACTTCTCGACGCCTCGGATCGCGGACATCAAGACAGCTCTTCGCACCTTCGGTGACTCCGAGGCGCGACGTGACGCCGGCGAGAACGAGGAAGCCGAAACCTTGCTGGCGGAGGCCATGGGACTGCTGCCGGAAATCCGGCTCACGGCAACCATCAGGTACAGCGACGACGAAGACCTGGCGCCGATCGCCGACCTGATCATCGACCTGGACGAGGACTGCTTCGAGGTCAAGATCGAATCGACTGTTTCGGTGGCCAGCCCTCAAGGCTTCCTCGCAGACCTGTATGCGGCCAGCAAAAACGCGGGCTTCGACCTGGACAGGTTCCTACGCAGGAACTTTGGCAAGTACTTCGTCATCAGCTACTGGGCCGTGAGCGCGGTCGAAGCGTCCGAGCAGCGCCTATCGATTCCGCGCGCCGTCGCCGTGAGCATCATGTCCGTCAAGTTCATCTATGCGCAGAACAAGTTCGACGACACCCCTGCCGACAACACGCGGAACCTCTCAAGGACCTTCGAAGCGTTTTACAGAGCCAACAGTGACATTGACGGTCAGAACCTCAGCATTGCGAAGATCGAGGCTGCTCTCGCCACGGCATCCAAGGAGCTCGACGACAACTACGAGGAGCTCTTCGAGCCCCTCTTCGCCTCCCTCCAGACGTTCGGTGTCGACACCATCGCACCGGTGCAGCGTCCGCGAGTCGTGTCGTTGATCGAGGGCGCCGGACTGATGAGGGGGAGTACACGGATCCAGTACCCATCGGGGGAGCACGGGATCCACCTTCCTGAGGGTCACAACGGCTTGGGGTACAGCAAGCTCATCTTCACGATCTTGCAGATCGTCGGCTTCCATCAAGCGTACTTGCGCGAGAGCCCGAGGCCGGCCTTGCAGATCCTGTTCATCGAGGAGCCGGAGGCGCACCTGCATCCGCAGATGCAGGAGACGTTCATCAGGAACATCCGGGCCTTTATCAAGGAACGCCTGGCCTGGAACGTTCAGGTGGTTATCACCACTCACTCGTCACACATCGTTGCCAGCGGTGGGTTCTCCTGCGTGCGGTACTTCGACTCGACCGCCGCGAGCGTCACCATCAAGGACCTGTCCGAGTTCCGGCACCGTGTGCAAGCTGAACCTGACGGCGAGGGAACTCTCCGCTTCCTGCAGCAGTACATGATGCTCCAGCGCTGTGACATGTTTTTCGCCGACAAGGTCATCTTGATCGAAGGTACTGCTGAGCGGCTGCTCCTTCCCGAGATGATCCGGCGCTGCGCGCCAGCGCTCTTGAGCACGTACATATCCGTGGTCGAAGTTGGCGATGCCTACGCGGTCCGCTTCCGCGAGTTGCTTGCCTTCCTTGGCGTGCCCACGCTGATCGTGACCGACCTCGATTCCGTCGACCCCAACGACAGGGGGCGTGCATGCCCGACCGATGTGGCCGATGCTGAGACATCCAACAGCACACTCAAGCAGTGGCTGCCAGGAGAGAAGAGCGTCAGAACACTGCTCGAACTCGACGCCGTGAGCAAGTCACGCGACCACGTGCGTGTGGCCTATCAAGTGCCTGAGCGCGACGACGGCCCGTGCGGACGTAGCTTCGAGGACGCCTTCATCCTTGCCAACGCCGAGGTTCTGGCCAGGAACGGCAGCAGTCTCGAACTGGCTTACGTCTTCACCGATAAGCGCGGCAACGGGCTGCCTGCGGCCGACATCGAGGCCGGCGCCTTGGCCATCGCAAAGAAGCTCGGCAGAAAGAAGACTGACTTTGCCTTCGACGTGATGCTCCTGGAGGACTGGACCGTGCCCCGCTACATTCGGGAGGGGCTCCAGTGGCTGAGCTGACCACTCACGCACAGATCGAGGCAGCCCTCGATGCCAACCAGAGCTTCCTCGTCGAGGCTGGCGCCGGATCCGGCAAAACGACCGCCCTGGTGCACGGGCTCCGCCACCTGCTGAGTACACGCCGAACGGGGCTGGCGCAGAACCGCAGCCGTATCGCCTGCATCACGTACACCAATGTGGCCAAGCGGCAGATCAGTGAACGCATCGCTGATGACCCGCTTGTCTACGTCGGTACGATCCACGAGTTCCTCTGGAGCGTGATCCAGAGCTTCCAGCACCAGCTACGCATCGAACTCCTTGCCCATAACAAGACGTTGCGCACGCCAACTCCCGGACTCGACGATCTTCTCGCCCTCGATGTGAAGATCACCTACAGAGACCGCGGGCGCCGGTTCGGTGAGGGCGAGATCAGTCACGACGACGTGCTGGCTCTGGCATACCGGATGGTCTCCTCCTACCCGAAGCTGGCCCGGGTCATCACCGACCGATTTCCGGTGATCTTTGTCGACGAGTACCAGGACACCGCACAGACGACCATCAAGATCCTCCTCGATCATCTGGTCGGCCTCCGTAGGCAGGCCTGCGTTGTCGGCCTGTTCGGGGACTCCATGCAGAAGATCTACCGAACGGGTATCGGGAAGGTTGAAGACCAGCGGCTGACGCGCATCACCAAGTTTGAGAACTACCGGTGCTCTCAGCCCGTCATCACCGTGCTCAACCACATCAGACCAGAGCTGCAACAGCACGTCGCCGAACCACCGCGCGACGGCGAGGTCTACCTTTTCGTGAACAGCACAATTCCCACTGCAGCCGAACGGCTGGCCATAGTCCGCACCACCCTGGCCGCGAAGGGGTGGACGGAGCAGAACACCAAGTACCTCCAGCTGACACATCGCGGAATCGCCGGAACCCTGGACTATGCGAATCTCCTCGAGACGTACGCCACGCGCGGCTCCTTCGGCCGCGACGACCTGATGGAGGCCAGCGAGCCCTACGCGCAGTACACCCGCGACATCGAGGAAGTCTCACATGCCTACGAGGAGAAGGACTTTGGCGAACTGAACCGGCTCCTGGGCTTGGCCGGCACGCGCGTGACACGACATGTGCAGAAGGCCGAGATGACGGCCACACTCCGAGAGCTCGACCAGCTACGAGACGCTGGCACCATCGGGGACGTTGTCGACTTCGTGGCGGACAGACACCTCCTCCGCAAGCCTGCGAAGATCCGTGTGATTGAGCGCAACCTTGACCGCGGCAACCTCGACGAAGCCGACCAAAAGCGAGCTGACTTTGCTCGCCGCCTACGCTCGGTCAGCTATCAGGAGATGATCTCGCTTTGCCGCTTCCGGGACGAGCGTACCCCGTTCTCAACCCAGCACGGAGTCAAGGGCGATGAGTTCCCCAACGCCGTCGTCCTCGTCGAAGACGGTGCCTGGACGCAGTACAGCATCGGCAAGATGATGGCTGGCACCGACAAGCCCGAACGCACCGAACGCTCCCGCAACCTGTTCTACGTCTGTTGTTCGCGAGCCGTAAACAATCTCGCCGTCGTCTTCCTGTCAGACCTACCCTCTGAAGCCGCCGCCGTTGCTGAGAAGTGGTTTGCGGGGGCGACGATCATCCCGTAGCTGGCCTCAAACGTCGACTCGAAGCGCACGTTCGGGGATGAGCGCAGTCAACCGCCTGTGTGCTGGCCATTCACTTCTTGTGCGGTAGCTCTCACACGGGCGCTCTGCCGGTTGTGAGCACTTGCGGGTGTTCACCGAAAGTCGCAGGTCAGAGCGGTGATTCCGTGTTGGTGATCGCATGGTGGTCGCGGCAAGCCATCCGGACGCGGGATCTGTAGCCTCGCGGGCTGATCGAGGAGCAGGACCGCAGGAGGCAGAAGAAAGTGCGCAGTTCAGGACGGCGGCGGGGCCGGGTCTACCGTCGGTGCGGATGCCGTGACACGGATCGGCGCCAGCTCGGGGCCGGGTGTCCGCGCCTTGCCGACGAGGGGCACGGCACGTGGTCCTTCGCCGTCGACATCCCCTCGCTCAGCGGTCGCAGGCGCACAGTGCGCCGCGGTGGCTTCGAGGACGACTTCGCCGCCGAGAGCGCGCTGCGCCGCTTCCTCGAAGGGCGCCTGCTGGGCTTCGACGCCGACCCGCACGAAACGGTGGCCGCCTACCTGACCAAGTGGTTGAAGTCGATGGAGTTCCTGCTTAAGCCAACTACGTACGCCCGCCACCGCACCTACGTGCTCTGCGAGTTGATCCCCGTGTTCGGCAAGCTGCGCCTGGAGGAGCTCGCCCACGACCACATCGCCGCCTACACGTACCAACAGCTCGAGGCCGGCCGCGGCCGCCAAGCCGTCTATCACTGCCTGGCCACGCTCTCCAGCGCCCTGGGTACCGCCGTGCGCACCCACCGGCTCCCCTTCAACGCGGCCCAGCCCCTGCCCATGCGCCGGCCCCGCGCCCAGGGCTTCGGCAAAGTGACGGATCGTCCGATTGGTCACGGTCTGCGGCGGGTGGACCAGTTCGGACGTGAAGCAGGCACGGACTTCCAAGATCATGGAGTTCTCGACGCCCCGTGATCCCGATGGAAGACCGTGCCTGCCGCCACATCATCACCGATCCCGCCTGCTCTTGACCAACTCCGCGACCAGCTGTCGGCCGGACTCGACGAACTCCCCGGCCTGCTGGAACGCCTCGCCGAAGTCCCCGACCCGCGCGACCCCCGCGGGGTCCGGCACGCCCTGGTCCACGTGCTCGCCCTGGCCGCAGCCGCTGTACTGGCCGGCGCGACCTCGCTGTTGGCGATCAGCGAGTGGGCCGCCGATGCTCCGCGCGACGTACTCCTCGCGCTGGGAGCCCGGCACGATCCGCTGATCACGCGTCACAAGGTGCCCGGCGAGGCGACCATCCGCCGGGTCCTGGTCCGGATCGACGCTGATGCGCTCGATCGCGCCGTAGGCAGCTGGCTCACCGACCGTCAGCTGAAGGAACCGCAGGCCACAGCCCTGCGGGCGATCGCAGTGGACGGCAAGAGCCTGCGCGGCGCCGCCCGCGCACACGGCCGAAAGATCCACCTGCTCGCCGCCCTCGACCACACCGCCAGCACTGTCCTCGCCCAACTCGACGTCGGCGAGAAGACGAACGAGATCACCTGTTTCCAGCCGCTCCTGGACACCGTCGCCGGTCTCGCCGGCGCCGTGGTGACCAGCGACGCGATGCACACCCAGCGCGAGCACGCCGACTACCTGGTCGCCGGCCGGTCCGCGCACTACATCGTGATCGTCAAGGGCAACCAGAAGAAGCTCCGCAAACAGCTCAAGTCCCTTCCCTGGAACGCGATCCCGCTCCAGGACCGCACCCGGGAGACAGGACACGGCCGCGGCGAGATCCGCCGCATCAAGGCGGCCACCGTGAGCAACCTGCTCTTCCCGCACGCGGCACAGGCAGTCCAGCTCAAGCGCCGCCGAACGAACCGCAAAACCGGCAAGGTCACCATCAAGACGATCTACGCGGTCACCAGCCTGACCGCCGACCGGGCCACCCCCGCCCAGCTCGCCGCCCTCATCCGCGGCCACTGGACCATCGAAGCCCTCCACCACATCCGGGACGTGACCTTCGCCGAGGACGCCTCCCAACTCCGCACCGGCAACGCGCCCCGAGCCATGGCCACCTGGCGCAACCTCGCCATCGGCGCCCTCCGACTCGCAGGAGTCCGCAACATCGCCACCGCCCTCCGATGCAACGCAAGAGAACCGAAGCGACCGCTTGCCCTCCTCGGGCTCACATGATCACGAACCGGACATCCCGCAACTTTGCCGAAGCCCTGGCCCCGCGCCGACGAACGCGTGCCCTGGAGCGCCGAGCAGGCCGTCACCTTCCTCACCCACTGTCGGGGCGTAGACCCCGCCTTCGCCGACCTCTTCGAGGTCATCATCGGCACCGGCCTGCGCAAGGGAGAGGCACTCGGCCTCCAACGCCGGTGCGTGCGGATCGACGACCGGGTCATGTACATCCGCCACACCCTCTCCGCGATCGACAACCACGAACTCGTCCTCACCGCACCCAAGACCATGAAGAGCCGCAACTGGGTGCCCCTGTCGGAGCGCGTCGCCGCCGCCCTCCAGCGCGCAATGGCCAGGAGCACCTCCACCGACAACGACCACGTCTTCCAGAGCGCAGACGGCAAGCCCCTTCACCCGGCCGCGGTCCGCCGTCGCTTCCACGAGCTGCGCGAGCAGGCCGGCCTGCCCCACGTGACCGTCCACGACCTGCGACACCTCGCCGCGACCTTCGCCCTGGAGGGCAACGTCTCCATGGCTGTCATCTCCAAGACGCTGCGGCACTCCACCTTGTCGACCACCGCGAACATCTACAGCCACCTGACCTGGGAAGTGGCGATGGCAGCGGTTCACACCATCGAAGCCAGGATTCGCCTCGTCGAAGCCCGCACGCACGGCATTGACGCCCTCGCCCTCGGCGGCCCCGCACCGAACCCGCTCTTCAGCCACGCCGCCTGACGGATACGCAGCCGCACTCCCCGGGCAAGGGCGCACGGAACACCGGGTAGCCGGACAACAGCTGACGTCCACTCAAGCAACCACTCGCAAGCAGATGCCGCAGGTCTCACAGGCATGCCCGCCCACAGAGAAATCAAAGTCGCTCCGACGCTGACCGCGTCCGATCGGCCTGTCAGCCGCGCTCAACTCGCTGACCGAGGAGGGAGTACTCACCCCAAGGCGCTCTCTCGAGCACAGGACGCGCCCTCAGCGCGCCACGTGAACGAGCGTTCACGACCACACTACGACCACCAACCACGAAGGCCGTCTCCGCCATCCGGCGGAAACGGCCTCTGACCTGCAGTGATGCAAGTCGGGACGACAGGATTTGAACCTGCGACCCCTTGACCCCCAGCGCCAACGGCTACCAGGCCACCGCCCGCTACATCGCTGAAAGCCCACCGGCGGGAGTGAGGGCCCGGCCCGCAGCGGACTCCCATCGACGCACCCGCTACGGCCCTTGGCGCGGTACCGGGCACCCTGCGGGGTGGGGTTCAGCGCACAAACGCGGCCATGACCCGCTGGAGCATCTCCAGGGCCCGGCGGCCGAACAGCGTGACAGCGGCGATCAGCATGCCGACGCCCACGGTCTGGACCTGCACGTCACCGGTCAGGCCGACCGTGCTCGAGGTCCAGGTGAGTGCGGGGTAGGCCGCGGCGAGGGCGACCAGGCGCACGGTCTCGAAGCCCCGCACCGGCTCGACGCCCTTCAGGTCCGAGGTCGGCAGCAGTGCGCCCAGCCGCCCTTCGGCGTAGGCCTCCGCGATCGAGTGCAGCTTGGTCGCCAGGTCGCAGCGGGCGAGGTCAGGGTCGATGTCCAGCCCGGCCTCGGCCGCCCGAACCGCGGCGACCACCCGCCCCGCATGGTCGCGCAGAGCCCGCTGGCGGTGGGAGAAGCGCGGCACCGTGCCGCGCCGCGTCCGGGCCCGCCGCACGACCCCTTCCGCACGCCGCAGCAACTGGGGGAGGTCGTCGGTCCGTTCCGGCGCGGAACACGCGGCGAGTGCGCGAAGGAGCGGGTTCAGGGTTCGGTGGGAGTTCCACTTCCCGTCCAAGGTGCTCACCAGGGCATGGGAGAGCCGCCGGGTGAACCACACGGCCAGGAAGAGCATCCCGTACAGCAACGCCGCCGCCAAGACCGCGAACAGGCGGCTCTCCAACGCCAGGAGCCGTTCGAAGAGTCCGGATTCCTTCACCAGGCCAAGTTCGATCCGGAAGAGGCCAAGGCCCAGGAACATCGACCCGAAGGACAGGAACGCGAACCAGGGCAGGAGCGCGTGAGCGGTGCGGATCTCCTTGCGCAGCCGCCCCGAGATCCGCCGGCCCGGCGCCACCGCGTCCAGCGCCGCCTGCGCCTTAAGGGTGAGCTTGCGCGCGGCCGGTCCTCCGGGGGCCGACACCGCGACCCGCAACCATCGCCGTAGCCACCCGCGCGGTCGCCGCGTGCGTGCCGGCGCCGCCGTGGGCCTCAGGTCCTGCACCGCGCTCATGCGCCGACTCCGTCGGCCGGGCCATGCGGTGGGCGGCACGGGCAGGCGCGCCTTCGTGCCGCGATCCGCCCGATGGGCCGGCCCGTCCTCAGGCGCCGAAGGCAGGCCCGGCCCCCGGCCGGGTATGTCGGGTCGTATGTGTCCACTGGCTTCCCCCAGAGTCGGCGTGGTCGATGACCAAGAGTGCCGCAACCATGGGCCGGCGGCGGCCGAAACCGACGATGACGGCTGGCGGAGACATCAGCGCGGAACGCGGTGGGGGGAATGCGTGGATTTCGAACCTGACGGACCGCGAATCCCGGACCGTCAGGAACTCGCCACCCCGGCCTTCCGGCGGCGATGACCCCTCCACCCGCCTCGTATCGAACACCGATCTTCGATGCCAGCCCGGATACTAGGACCAGAGAGGTGGCAGGCTCTCGCAGCAGAATCGAACGGGAATGGCCCAGAGCGGAAAACGGGCAGCGGGGAGGGGGTGAGAATCAGCCTATGTACACGTTCCGCTTGTGCGACGTCATACATCGTTCGCATTCTTTCGGGGCGCGCCCAGTCGCGGGCCGCAGGAGCAGTGGGGGACGAAAGTGATCGACATCGATGTGACGGACTTGGCGACGCGTGCCTCGGAGGCACTGGCCGCGGAGGTGGCGGTGTCCGGCTGGGCGCTGGTCCGTGAGCGGATCGGCGCCTTCATGCGGCGTGACGACCCGGCCGACGTCGACCGGCGGCTGGCCGAGCTCGACGGAGCCATCGAGCAGGACGACCCGGACGACGAGAGCTCACAGGAGGCCCTGCGCCGCCGCTCCTTCTGGCAGCTCGGTGACTATCTCGCGCGTCATCAGGACTCGGCGGCCGAGCTCGAGGACCTTCTCGCCTCCTGGGGGGCGGGCGAGCGAGCGGGAACGGGGATGACCGCGAACAACAACACCTCCAGCGTGATCATCCAGGCTGGCGGGAACGTGCACACGGGCCAGGGCTCGATCACCGCCACAGGCGGGCCTCGGCTGTGACGCAGGAGCACTCACAACCGCTCTCCCTCGAACCGCAGGCACCGGCCGGCGACCTGAGCGCTTGTGGCAACGAGCACGCGGTGATCCTCCAAGCACAGGCAACCGGCAGTGCCAGCGTGGTCGCGGTGATCAACGTCCACAAGAAGGAACTCCTGCCCGACCGCGAGGCCGAGCCGGCCGTGGTGGCGGCGGTGCGCCAGGCCTGGGTGAGAACCGGCGTCGACGGCAAGGAGATCACCACAGCGGAAGACCTACTCAAGATCCTCCAGGCCGGCGGCGGCCTGGCGGTCGTCACCGGCCCGGATGGCAGTGGCCGCCACGCCGCCGCAGTGCGGGCCCTGGTCCTGCTGAACCGCCACGCCAAGCAGCAGCGCCTCCCACCGCTGCGGCTGCGCCAGATCACGCCGGACTGGGACCCGCCGGACGTGGGCCTGCTCCCCGTCGACGCCCACCGCGGCTACCTGCTCGACGTACGCGACGAGACTGCGGACTGGCCCAAGGACATGCCCGCCAAGCTCGCTGACCACGGCCGCCTCCTGGCGAAGGCCGGCTCCTGCCTGATCGTCATCGCCGACCAGGACGGCTGGCCCACCTCGGGGACCGGGGCGAACATCGTGGCCCGCGCCCGCCCCGCAGCGCCCCGAAGCCTGGTCGGCTCGCACCTGACCTTCCTCCACGAACGCGCGACCTTGGCCGAGCGCTTGCGGCCCGGATACGAGGTGAAGGAGGGCGAGCAGGACCTCGCGGCGCTGGTCACCGACGGCATGCAGCCCGAGGACGCCGCCGAACTGGCCAGGCTGGCGGCTGCTGCTGAAAACGAGGAGGAACTGGCGGCCGCGATCGAGCGCTTCACCGGGTGGCACGAGCGCATCGCCCGTTTCTTCGCCGACACCACCGAGCGGCCCGAAGATCGGGCCCTGCTGCTCGCCGCGATCATCGCGGAGGGCTCCACACCCGCGCAGGTGAACCAGGTGGCCCGCACCCTGCTCGGTGACAAGGCGGATACCAGCGTCCGCAACGCGCTGTCCGGTCTGGCCCTGGGCAGCCGGCTGCACGCCGCCGAAGCGAGCACCACCGATAACAGGGTCACCTTCGCCCACCGCCCAGGGTATGGATACGCGGCATTCCGCTATGTGTGGACCGAACTCGGCGAAGCACAGGAACCCATCCGCAAATGGATCGCCCGCATCACACGACCGGGACAGATCGGAGCGGAGCGGCTCGACGCCATCGCGGACCTGCTCGCCAAACTCGCCGCAGAGCACAACGACGGAACCATCCTCCCCAGCCCCAACACCCGCCTCAGCGGGGCGACGGCCGCTCTCAGCCGTGGCGAGCCGGCCGCCCGGATGCTGTCCACCGCAGCTCAGCACCCGGTCCTGGGAGCGGGAGTGCGCAAGCAACTGCGCGAAAGCTGGGCACCCAGCCATGACCCGGAAGTCGCCCGCGTGGCCGCCCTGGTATGCCGGGGAAGCTTCGCCGAGCGCTTTCCCAGCCAGGCCCTGGTGCGCCTTCGCCATGTTCTGGCCCGTGACACCGACGATGTGGCCAACGACGAGGCCGCCCGGGCACTTCGCGCACTGTTCACCGAACACGGAAAAGTAGCCCTGACCTGGAAGGCGGTCAACGACTGGATCAACTCACCCGACATCAAAACAGGGAACGGAGCGAGCCGGGCCAGAGCCGGCAGACGTGCCTTCCTCGCCCTCGCTGATGTCACCGCCGACCTCTATCCCGTCCAACTGCTGCTCGCCGCAGCTGAGCAGGACGAGTCCGTGACCGACGAACTGGTCACATGCTGGGCCGTGGCCGTGTCGGACCCGGCAATGGGCCGCACCTGTGAGAGCAGACTCACCGCGTGGGCGGAGGCTAGCGTCCAGGAACAGCTGCCGGCAGAGCAGGTCCTCGACCTGATCGAAAGAATCGTTAACGGCCGCATCAGTCTTGACCCGATCGCCGCCGTCGTCGTCGGCCGTGACCTCGAGACCGAATCCAAGGCCATGAACGCTTTCCGACGGAAGCTGATCGCCCGCCGCTTCTCCTCCGCGAGGCCGCAGCAGCCATGAGCCGAGACCGCACGACCCGCGCACAGCGACGGGCGCTGCGCAAAGAAGTGACCGCCTTCCCAGCGCTCCTGCCCAGCCGCCACCCCGGCATCTCCTTCACCGCACAGATCACCGCCACCACCTACCCGGACCACCTCACAGGGCTCGACCACCAAGCTCTGGCCCGGCTGATCAGGACAACACTGCGCCGGGCCGCGGCCGACACCTCCGCCCAGCTGGACCCGGTAGACCTTCCGGGAGCCCGGGACGCACTCGCCGATCACCTGGCCGGCCCGCGCCCGCTGCCCGGCCACCCGGATCACGACCTGCGCGCGGAGATCACCGTGACCCTGGACGGCGGCGCCGTCGAAGCCACCGCGCAGCTCGTCCAGGCCTGCCGCAAGCAAGACCTGGAAGACGCAGTGTTCCTGCGAGCGGCCCGATCGCGCGCCGGTACGCTGGCCGACCCAGCACTGCTGGCCGCGGCGATGACCATGCCCCAGGCCGGTCCATGGGCCGACCTGGTCAAGGACTTCAACCTGACCGAGGACAGCGCCAGAAGCAGCCTCACGGGCGCGCTCGCCCACCTGTCGCAACTCCTGTCGATGGCCCGCACACCTGCCGAGGAACCGTCAGACCGCCAAGTCCTCGAAATCCTCCGCACCTTTTTCACCCGGTTCGGCACCGCGCACCAACAGCGACTTCTGGTCACCTTCACCTCCGACTACATGCGGGCAGCAGGCCACCCGGACCTGGCCGACGTGCTGGAAGAGACCATCGAGCCCGTCCCCGGTAGACAGGGGACGGATGGCCTGGAATCGGCGCGGTGACCACCGTCCTGCGATGGCTGCTCGCACCCCACACCAGCTGGCTGGCCTGGCGCCTGGTCCGCAGAGCACCTCACCGGATCGACTTCGACACCGCCTGGCGCAACGCCCGGGTCTGGCTCCACCGGGACGAGGACGGATTCCGGGCACACGGCCACCAGGGGCCGCCGCAACCACCAGGCGCTACCAAGAACGGGCGCTGAAAAAGCATCCTTCCTGTGGGAGGTGGAGAGGTCAAGTCGCCGTTGCTGCACGAGAGTTGCCACTGATGTGGGGCATGGGGGAGTGGCTCGGTGTGACGGGGGCTCAGACGTCACGATGTCCAGGATTGTCCACATCCGCCCACTGGCGCCCATCCGCGCTCATGGCGTCTGGTCCCAGAGGTCTCGGGCCGCCCGCAGTCACTACCAGCGACGATGGTCTGACGGGCCTTCAACAGGGGCAACGGCCAGAGATGTCCAATTCCGTCCGTATGCGTCCACCAGCGACCAAAACAGCTGGTCCCAAAATGGTCCCAGAGCCGGGACTACTCGTCGTAACGGTGGAAGGGGACGGATTAGCCCTTCCACCGCTACGGCACGGACCGGTCAGCTTGTCCGGCGTCGGGTCGCCAAGCAGGCGCGGAGCTCGCGGACGATCTCACGCCAGCGCCACGACTCCGGGGCGTTCCAGTATTCCTCGCCCTCCGGGTGCCAGTCGGCCAGTGCGGTGAGGCGCTCTGCCAGGAGTTCTGGGTCCGTCCGGAGCGGCTTGTCCGGGTCGCGGCGGAGTTCCTCGGCGATGCCGTGGAGTTGGTGCGCGGCCCGGTAGTAGGAGAGCTGGGTGTCGGTGAAACGCCGGATCGCGTAGCCGTGGCACTTGCTGCACCAGTCGAAGTCGCTCCGTGCGAGCAGGTCCGCGACGCGCAGCAGGTCGTCGTCCTTCTGGACGCCGCGTTCCCTGGCGTGTTGGCAGAACGGGGAGTGGCCCTTGCGCTGCCACCCGGGGTCCGCGTCGGTCGTGTAGACCTGTACGTCGGCGAGGACGCCCAGGGGGATTCCGCTGCCGTCGCGCCAGCGATCGGTGCCGGGGGCGCGGAAGGGTTGGAGGCCGAGGCGCTCGGCGCCGGCGAGCAGGCCGTGCCACACCGTGGTGGAGACCGTCCGGCGGCGGCACTCGCGGTCACGGCCGCTGTCGAGTGTCCGCAGGTCTCCGGCTCCGCGGGCCATGGCCAGGCAGCGTAGGTCGGGTTCCTTGAAGCGCTCGTCGTACCCGAGCCAGGCCGTCATGCGGGCACCGTCGGCGTGGCCGAGGTCTGCACCGAACTGCGGGTCGTACGGGTTGTGGACCGCGGGCGGCCAGATGCGTTCGCCGTCGGTGGGCCGGGGACCGATCTCCTCGATCCACGGCTCGATGATGCTCTCGGGTAGGTCGGAGGCGCGGGCGACCACAGTCCCGTTCCATCCTGCGGCCGCTCGTGTCCCGAGCGTCGACAGGGGCAGTACTTCGGTTCCCGCTCCCGGGGAGAAGACCAGGCACAGTTCGTCCCCTCGCACTGGGGCTGCGTTAAGTGCGCGCAGGTGGTCCGTGTGGATCGGTAGCCGGTCGAACACCGGGGTGTCGTCGAAGACGCCAGGGGTAAGGCGGACGGCCGGCTTCCGGGGTTCGGCGCGGTCAGGACGCCAAAGGCCGCACTCGGTGAAGGGGGACCTGGAGGTGAGGAGCCGGTCCGCGACGAGCCGCGGGGCGTCCAGTGTGAGGGTGCGGCGGCCCCAGTCGGCGTCGGTGAGGTAGGTGACGAGTACGCCGGTGCTCCACTCGTCGAGGTCGGCGAGGAAGCCCCGCTCGTATCCTGCCGAGGAGTCGTCGACGGTTTCTGCCAGGCGAACGGTCACCCGGCGGGTCCGCTCCGCCCCGGCGTCATCGACGGCCGCCCGTGCCAGACCCTCCCAGGAGGCGACCAACTCCTCCACGGCGGAGCAGAGCTGGTCGTAGCCCTTGCGGTTGGAGCGCAGCCGCCCCGTGATCCCGTACACGACCCGCCAGCGTTCGTCCGCCGGGTCGCAGCTGCAAGAGGCCCGGTGCTGCCAGTCGGACCACAGGGAGTCGAGGGCCTTCGCGACTTCCGCACGGTTGCCGAGGGCAGCGAACACCGGTTCTTCGGACGGGAATTCGGGCTTCTCCAGGGAACTGGCTGCTGCTGCTTCCAGCAGGCCGCTCTCCGGCACGAAGAGCGCCGCCTGCGTGCGCAGGATCTCCAGGTACTGTCGCTTCGCGGCGAGTGCAGGCTCGGCCCATTCACCGAGCCAGTCGAACATCGAGAGGGCGGCCTCGGCCAGGTGCAGGCTTTTGGCAGCGCCGCTCCATGCCTCGCGCACCCTGATCCGGAGGTGTTCGGCGTCCTCGCGCGCCTGCGCGTCCTCCTCGTCCGGTTCCTCGTCCTCCGGGGCGGTCTCGGAGGCGAAACGCAGCAGGGCCGCGGCGGCCCGCACTTCGTCGTCCGCCCAATCCTCGTCCTGGTCGGGCCTAGTGTAGGTGCGGAGCTGGTACAGCAACCCCACGCCGCCGAGCGCGCGCAGGAAGATGCCGAGCCCGGTCCCGGGCCGGGCCCAACCGCTCCATCGATCGCACTGCGCGCACATCCGCCCGATCGTCTCTGCGTTCAGCGGCAGCTCGGTGGTGACGACCTCCCGGGTGCGCAGCATGCTGCACGACCGCGTGGCGTGGAACTTGGCGTTCTTGCTCGTGGCCGAATGAACGGCGACGGGCTTGCCCGCGAAGGGCCCGAGCGGAACATCTGCGGTCAGAGCGTTGTCGAGCACGTTACTCCCCTATCGGTCTCGGCCCGCGAGCGTAGCTGCGGGCACCGACAACCCACTCCTCACGACTGGAGTGGCTCGTCGCAACGACGTGTTCGAACATGGTCGACGCGCATTTCCACCCACGGTGGGCCGGCCCACACGTCGACTTGGGGGTCAGCGGCGGAAGCCCCGCCTGGGATCGCGGGCGTCGGCGTTGTCGAACGGCTCGAACCACGCGGCCGGGCGCAGCTCTCCGGGGCCCAGCCACTGGTTGGTGCCGGTGTTCGGGTCCTCGACGCCGTCGTATCGGGAGCTGTAGAGCATGAGCACGTCGGTGTCCTGGACGAACATGTCGGTGCAGGCGCCGAAGTCGTAGTCGTCCCGGTGGACGGGCAACTCGGCGTGGCCGGACGACTTGTCAGCGGCGAATTCGCCGCATCGGCGGCGGCCATCGTCGAGGGCGAGGTGCAGTGCCATTTCCTCGGCGGTGCAGGTCGGTTGGGGCCAGTGGCCGTGTTCCAGGTCGTTGGCGAGGTCGTCCACGGCGCGGGCGAAGCTGCGTCGCCATTGGTGATCCGTGGTGTAGGTGGGTTTCGGCAGTCGGGCGAACACGCCCCAGGTTCCCCCGTGCGCGTCCGGCACCAGCCGGCCGTCGCCGAGCTCCTCGGCGTCCTCGTACGCCTCGTCGGCGAGTTCGCACAGCACCCCGTGGAGGATGTCCGCGGTGCGCGGGGTCAGGCTCCACAGGCAGGATTCGTCCTCGCACTCGGGCTCGTCGCAGTGCACCGGCTCCGTTGCGAACAGCGAAGCGAAGTCGGGTACTTCGTCCTGGGTGGGCTCCTCGGGACGGCTGGCCATGAGCAAGGACGAGCCGGGACCGAAGTCGACGACGACGTTCCGGCTCCAACGGGCGACCTCGTCCCCCTTGTCTCGGCGCAGGAAGCCTCCCTGACCGCGGCCGGTGAGGGTGTCGGCGCCAGCGATTTCGATGTCCTCGTCGGTGAGCCACATGACGGCACCGACCACGTCATGCGGATCGTTGGCGTACAGCTCCTCGGCTGGTCCGGGCGTCCATCCTTGGGCGCGCGCCGCTTCCAGCACCGCGTGTCGGTTGCGGATGTGGTACTCCCGGAGCACGGCCGCCCTGACCACCTGGCCGGGAAGGCCCCGCAGACGCGGAACGGGCTCGAAGGCTGCACAGTCCGCCCCGTCGTCCCCATCGGGCTCGTCCGACGCGGCTGTGGCCTGGCTCTCCTGCTTCTCCGGCCAGGTGGCGAGCACACCCGGGCCGACTGGCCAGGCGCGGGAGAGCGCCCGGGTCACGGCCTGCCGGAGGGAAGCGGCCGGGGCGTCAGGAAGCTGCCCGCAGAGTTCGTCCACGCGGGTCGCCGCCCACCTGTCCGGGGCGGACTCCAATGCCTGGAGGAGCAACCGGGCCGCGCGGTCAGCCAGTTCCGCCTGGCGGCAGGTGAGGACGGCCTGCAGGGAGTCGGGGCCACGCCTGTGACCGACGCGCACCAGGACGCGGCTCTTGCTCGGGGTGTGTTCGCACAGGAAGTCGGTTGGCACAGCAGTGGGTTGGCGCTCAGGCATACGGAAACTCCGGAAAAAGCGGGCGCAATGTGCGCTCTGGACGGGGAGTTCCGCTGGTGGACTCGCTGCCGGCGAGTCCCCGGACGGGTGAAGTCGTTGCCGCGGCTGGTTCCACCGATGCTGTCGACGGCCCGGACCGGGTGCTGCTGAGTACCGTACATGACCTCGGCGCCTCAACCACCCGGATCAGTGAGCCGATCTTCCGGCCCGGGCGGATCGGGCCAGGGCCGCCGAAGTGTCCGAGCCGTGCAGCAGGATGGGGTGACAGTCCGCCTCGCAGAGGAGAGCAATGTCCGCCAGCGGCAACCGGTTGCCCGTGGAGTGCCTGATCGCCGTCACGGCCGACGCCAAGCCCGGTTCGGCCGCCGCGCTGATGGCGGCCGGGCAGGCGAAGGCCCGTTCTGGTGACCGGCAGATCGGGGAGTTGCTGGAGGCGCTCCTGCGCGGGCCCTTCCGCGGGAGCGCGCCGACCTGGATGCTGGCGGCCGCCGTGGCAGAGGGACTGCGGCAGGAGGAGTCCGACTACCTCGCCGGTACGAGCGTGGAACTGGCTGCCCTCGCCCTGGGGCACCCCGACTTCGACGGCAAGCTGCTGGCGGACGCCCTTCATGGCTGCTCCGCCTACCGGCTCGGCATGCTCGGCACCGCCGACCGTCCGTCGGCACTGATCGCCGCGGTAGCCGCCGAACTGCACCGGCGGGTACCCGAGCCGCCGCACTTCACGTCCACCATGTTGAAGGACCGCACCCCGGCGCAGGAGGTGCTCCGAACCGGGCACCTCGACGACCGAGTGTTCGACGCCGCAGTCGCACTGCTTCCCGATGTCCCCGACCGCGCACTCCTGAAAGGCGATGGCCCCAGCAAGGGGTTCGAACGGTTCTGGGCAGAGTACGACGCCTGGAAGCGCATGTGGCGGGCGGTGTTGGAGCAGCAACCGGAGCGCCATGCCCGGTTCGTGTCAGCCACGGACGGCACCAAGGCGAGCTCCGTCGTCAAGGAGCAGTTGCTCGGCGGTCTTCCGTGGCTGGTGGAGCCCGATCTGCTCCGCCTGATCGCACTGGCCGACCTGAGCACGTTCGACGATGCCGCACTGACGATGCGGATCTGTCGAGCCGTGGTCGACGGGGCCTCCGAGGAATCGGCCCGGGCGCGGTTCGCCACCGAGCTTCCAGCGCTCAGCGACAGGGGACGTAAGGGAATCGACCTCTACCTGGGAGAGGATGCCCTCCTCGATGCCAAGGATGGCTGTGACGTGGCGGTGTCCTGGGCGAAAAGCGCTGCGGACGATCGGTGGCGACTCATCCTCGATCCCGCCGAGGCGAAGCCCTCCTACGGCGACCCCTACCCATGGCGTACGCCGCCGGACGAGCTCGCCGACCTGGCACGCCGGTTCGCGCTGGTCGCAGAGCAGGCCCTGCACACCTGGCAGCCGGAGAAGCTCTACGGCATCAGCCGGGCCGCCGACCTCCGCTGGGTGCACGCCATGCTGGTGCACCTTCCCGAGGTGACGGCCGAGACGAGGGCTGCCGTACAGCGTGTGATCCGCGACGCCCGGCGCAACCCGAACCAGCCCCGTTCCTACAGCCACCAGGACTACAACGACCACCAGCAGTTCACGAAGCTGCTCACCGACATCTCCCATATCGTCACCGACCCGCTCTCCCTGCCGTCCGCGACCCGCCGCGCCGCCCTCGGCGACCCCGCCGAAGTGACGAACCGTCAGCTCGCTGCCGTCGAACCCGGCATCCTGACCGCGTACTTGGACCAGCACACCGGCAACGATCAGCTGACCGAGAAGACCCTGCTGTCCTGCGCCCAGCGAGGCGGCCTCCGGGACGAACCGGCCTTCGCCGACATCCTCGCCCGACACTCCGACCCGAAGTCGGCCCTGCACACCCTCACCCGCGAACTGCGCCGACGGCTTGGCGGCAACCCCTCCGATCGGGAGTCCTGGGCGCGATACGTCCTCGCGCTGCCCGACTGCGACCGCGAGACCGTCCTTGCCCTCCCCGCCTGGACGGCACTCACCGTCGGCGGCCACCGCTATCGGGGCAGCACCCACCCCACCGTCCTCGCCCTGGTGGAAGCCGCCCTCGGCGACGATCCCCAGGCCTGGCAGCGCTTCGCGGACAGTCCAATCAGCCACGCCGGCCCCACCGCCTGGCTCCGCCTCGGCGAAGTCCTCAACGCCGCCGCGCACGGAACCCCGTGGCCGAAACCGCCGGGGTCCCGCTGACCGATGTCGGCGAGAAGGCGAGCCGAGTGCATGCCTGGCTGGTCGGGCGCAGGCAGGTCCAGGGGCGTTCACGAGTGACGCCGACCAGGAGTGCAGCAGCATGCCTGGGGATCGGTCCCGAACGACGAGTGATCGCCTCTCGAAACCGGATCACTGTTGTCCTCCAGGGTGCGTGTCCGTACATCGGGATAGCAGAGCTCAAATAGCCGACTGGGGCCGCCGCAGGCACCGCCGCGCTGGTCAGATGGCTGAGGCCACCTCACACCCTGGGCGCCGACGGCACCGCCGAGACCATCATCGCTGGCATCTACCCGGCCATCCGCGCGTCGCGGGCCGCCCCGACCGACGCGCTCCGCTTGGTCTGTGAGCGGGCGCGACGGCGGGGCAGTGGGTCACAAGCCGCCTAGGATCGGGCCTTCCCAGACCGTACCGACCCGGGCCGAGGTCAGTGGGCGTAGGGGTCGTGGAGTGGGCGGGGTTCGCGTACGCCGCGGGTGATGGAGCCGGGCAGGTGGGGGCCGGCGGTGTAGTAGCGGCCCTGGGCCTCGCCGTGGGCGGTGAGCCAGCCGGCCTTCACCAACTCGCGGATGTCGCGCTGGGCCTGTTGCTCGCTCAGCTCCGCGTCGGCTTGGTACGTGGCGCGGCGCAGGCGGTTGCCCATGGCGGTGGGGTAGAGGGCGTAGAGCATTCGATCGGGCCAGCCGCGTTGCTCGACGGCTTCGTCGAGGGCTGACCAGACCTCTCGGGTGGTGTTGACCTGGCGTTCGACGGTCTGGGCCTGCTGGTGGTGGGCGCGCAGGCAGAAGCGGACCCAGGGACGGGTGTCCCGTTCGGGGGTCCAGACGGGGCCGCCGACCTCGGCGAGGATGTCGTAGTAGCGGTAGGTGTTGCGGGCGCGGCCGAGCCACTCCTCGATGCTGGAGAACTCGGGGGCCATGACGCCTTCGCGGGCCAGGACCAGCGTGTGCAGGGCACGCGACATCCGCCCGTTGCCGTCGGACCACGGGTGAATGGAGACGAGGTTCAGGTGGGCCATGGAGGCGCGCACGAGAGCGGGGGCCTCCAGATCGCCGCTGTTCAGCCAGGTCGTCAGCTCGGAGGTGAGCGCTGGGACTTCGTCGGCGCCGGGAGCGGTGTAGGCGGCGATGGTCGGGTCTTCGGCGGAGGTGACGTACACCGGGCCGGTGCGCCACCAGCCGGGCCGCTTGAGCAGGTGGTGACCTTGCATCATGAAGTGCAGTGCGTTGAGGAGTTCCTTGCTGTAGGCGAAGTCCTCGCCGGCGTCGGCCAGGCGCTGGATGTAGGTCATGGCCTGCCGGTAGCCCTCGATCTCGGCGGTGACGGCCTGGCTCGCGTCGACTGGGGTCTCGCCGACCATGATGTCCTCGACGTCGGGGACGGTGGCGGCGTATCCCTCGATGGTGTTCGAGCCGGCGATGGCCCGCGCGGTCAGGTTGCGGCGCAGTTGGCCCTCCCACCGGCGAGGGGAGCGCAGGTGCAGCCGCAGGCGGCCGCGCATCTCGTCGATCTCCGACAGGACCCGCAGGTCGGCCTCTTCCAGGACGGGCAGCGCATACAGCATGACGCAATGACACCATTGACACGTCATCCGATCAAGCGGGCGCTCCGGGCCGGGCACCACCCGGCTCCAACTCGCTGTGACGAGTTCGAACTCGGCCGCTGGATGGGTAGTCGCTCCCCATCGAGGACGGTCGAGATCTGCCCTTTTGTCATAGCTGTGGTGAGCGCGACGCTTGAGTATGGACATCCCTGCGCATCCAAGCCGACCGCCAAGAGTCCCCTCCACGAGGGCGGGGAGATGGGTCGGCGAAGCCCAGCCATCTTGGGCTGGCCGTGACGGCGATGCTGCACCGGCTCAGGTTCAGGCATGGGCTGCGTTCCTGGACACGGCGGTCCGGAACGGACTCGACCCGGCTCTGGTCACACAGTGGCTGACGCTCCTGGCCGATGCCACTGGGAGTCCGGTGCTTCCACGACTTGGGTCGATGTCGATCTCCGAGTACGTGGAGCTGCGTCTGCCAATGATCCTGGCCGGGCTGGAGAGCACCTCCCACGCGCCGTATCTCGCGGGCTGGCGGCTTCGGATAGAGCCTGACCTCGGCCACGTACCCGTCGACCTCGCCACCACCGGTGTGCTTCAGGACGTCACGTTCGCCTGGATCGCCGACGGATGCGGCCGTTCCACCATCAAGAACACGCTTGCGATGCTGTACCGCATCTTCGGCCAGGCGGTCATGGACGGGCTGATCCCGCATGCCCCGGCTCATGTCGTCGGATGGCAGAAGGCACTTCAGCAAGCGGAAGACGAACTCCTCGAGCCCCGGAGCCTGGCGCTGCGGGACTGGGATGCCCTCACTGAACTCGCCGGTGCCCTGGTCGAGGCGTCCTACGGCCGCTACGGGGGGTGGGGCGACGTCGTTGTCCACGCTACCTGCACCGCGAGCCGGATCGGAGAGGTCTCCGGCGTCCGCGCCGAGGACATCGACACCACCTCCTGGGTTCAGGCATGCCGCCATCAGACAACCCCTGCGCCGGGCGGTCTCGTCGACAAGCTGCCGAAGGGTGGTCGGACGCGGTACATACCGATCATCGAGCCGCTCCGGCCCCTGGTCCTCCGCCGCCTCCGCGCCGTCCGAGGCGACTCTCACGCCCGCCTCTACACCGGCCCCCGCGGAGGCAGGATCAGTACCGCCGTCCTGCGAGACGCCACCCACTGGGACGAGGTCATCCACGCACTCGGCTACGAACACCTACGTCGCCACGACCTACGGCACACCGGTCTGACCTGGATGGCAGATGCCGGGATCGACCCGCACGTCCTGCAGAAGATCGCCGGCCACCGGGACTACAGCACCACTCAGCGCTACCTTCACCCCGACCTCCGCGCCATCATCGAAGCCGGAGAGATGCTCACCCAGCACCTCGTGACACAGCTCCGCGAAGCCGGGCGGATCCCCCGCCGATGGTTACGTTGGGTGATCAGTATGAGGTCGGAGCCTCGGCAGTCCGCCGGACTCCTGAGCAAAGGCCAAGTGACGATTCGTCAGGGAGCGCGTGCTCGGCGGGAGTTGGGCTGTCGGGTCGTCAGAAGTCGGTCAAGGGGTTCAGGCGAGACCGCGTCTTCGAAATCTGTCGAAGATGGCATCTTGCGCGAAGGATTCCAAGGGGAAGCATCGGATTCCCAGGCGATTCCGAAAGTGACCCACTTGACCCGATGTCTGATATGTGTCGATTTTCCATGTCCGAAAACCGCCAAAGGCGGCTTTCCTGTTTCCAGGAAAACCGCCTCTGACCTGCGACGTTACCGTCGGGACGACAGGATTTGAACCTGCGACCCCTTGACCCCCAGTCAAGTGCGCTACCAAGCTGCGCCACGTCCCGTGGTCCGAATGCCTCGGCCTTGCGGCTTCGGCTCTCCGACCTTGCCCCCGGTGTCCCGGCGACGTGGAAAACAATACAGCACTGCGAGGGGTGCTCGCTGCCAGGTTTCCGGGCCCGGGGGTGGTGGCGCCGTGCAGGTCAGGGGGCGGGGTGGCGGGCGTCGTAGTGGAGGAAGGCGGGGCGGCGGGCGGCGAGGAGGAGGATGGCGGCGACGCAGGCGAGGCCGCCGATGAGGAGGGCGGTGGTGGGGGAGGTGAGGGTGGCGGTGGTGCCGGCGAAGAAGTCGCCGAGGCGGGGGCCGCCGGCCACGACGACGATGAAGACGCCCTGGAGGCGGCCGCGCATGTCGTCGGGGGCGCCCACCTGGAGGATGGTGTTGCGGAAGATCATGCTGACGGAGTCGGCGCAGCCGGCCACGCCGAGGGCGAGCAGGCCGAGCCAGAGTTGGCTGGAGAGGCCGAAGACGGCTATGGCGAGGCCCCAGGCGGCGACGCCGGCGACGATGGCGGTGCCGTGGCGGTGGACCCGGGAGATCCAGCCGGAGAAGAGGGCGCCGGCCAGGGCGCCGACGGCCGGGGCGGACATCAGCAGGCCGACGGTGCCGGGGCCGCCGTGGTAGACGGTGAGGGCGATGGCGGGGAAGAGGGCGCGGGGCGAGGCGAGCAGCATCGCTATCAGGTCGGCGACGAAGCTGGTGCGCAGGTTGGGGCGGCTGCGCAGGAAGCGGAGACCGTCGAGGACCGAGGCCCGCTTTCGAGTGGTGGAGGCGGAGCCGTCACCCGGCAGCATCGCCGGCAGCCGCCACATCGCGTACAGGATGCCGCTGAAGGCGACCGTGTCGATCAGGTACGCGGCCTGCACGCCGGAGGCGCCGATCAGCAGGCCGCCGATCATCGGGCCGACGGTGGTGCCGAGGTTCATGCTCATGCTGCCGAGGGCGTTGGCGGCCGGGAGCTGATGGGGCGGCACCAGACGGGGGATCATGGCCGAGCGGGCGGGGGTGCTGAGCGCGAAGAAGCCGGCCTGCACCGCGACCATGGCGTAGAGCAGCGGTACCGAGCGCAGGTCGAGCAGGGCCTGGACGGCGAGCACGGCCGAGGTGACGGCGAGTCCGGCGGAGCCGAGGAGCCCGAGCAGGCGGCGGTCCACGGTGTCGGCGACGGCACCGCCGAAGAGGCCGAGGACGACCAGCGGGACGAGCGAGAAGAGGCCCACCAGCCCGGTGGCGAAGCTCGATTCGGTGAGGCGGTACACCTGCACCGAGACGGCGACCGCGGTCATCTGCTGGCCGACGGCGGAGACCACCTGGCCGGTCCAGACCCGGCGGTAGTCGGGATGGTCGCGCAGCGGGCTGAGGTCGGCCAGGGCGAGCCGCCGCAGCCGCTGCCACCGCCCGGAGGGGCTGGGAGCGACGGGAGCGACGGGAGCGATAGGCGGAGCGCCGGGACCGGACGGTTCGTCAGGCGGCGGCGGGACGGACTGCGAGGAGGTGGGATGCGTCGACACGCGCCTCATCCTCACCCACCCCGCAGCCCGTGGACGAACGATTTCCGTCACGGTGACGCGGCCCCTGCAGCAGACCGCGAAACTCCTGCTACTTCGTCAGAACCTGCTTCTCGCCCGCCTCGACCACCAGCGGCAGCCGGTTCCCCGGCGGCGGGAACGGGCAGATGAAGTGGTCGGCGAAGGCGCACGGCGGCAGGTAGGCCCGGTTGAGGTCGAGCACGGTGCGGCCCTCCGCGTCCGGCGCGGGCAGGGTGACGAAGCGGAAGCGGTAGCTCTCCCGGCCGCTGCCCGCGTCCGCGATCACGCCGCTGAGCTGGTCGCCGGAGCGGCCGACGGTGAGGGTGTGCGGCTCGCCGGCCAGCTGGAAGGTGATCTGCCCGGCGGTGGCGAGCGGGCGCTCGCGGCCGTCCGCGTTCTCCACCAGGACGTCCTCGTCCTGCTCGAACGGGGTGAAGACGGCGGCCACCGCCCAGTCCGGTGAGTACGGGAACGCGGAGATCCCGGCGAAGGAGAGCCGGCCCTCCGACTGCGGGTCGAACACCCGCAGGGCGAGCTCGCCCTCGCGCTCGATCGGCACCAGCAGCACCTCACCGAGCGTCAGCAGGTCGGCGCCGGGGGAGGTGTCGGGGGTGAGGCGGCGGGTGCCGTCGACCGGCCCGCCCCCAGCCCCCTCGACGGCCAGGCCGTCGGCGGCGGCCGCCTCGACGTGCACCGCCCCGTCCGCGGCCCACCAGCGGCCCGGCAGGCCGGGCACCTCGGCGGGCTCGGGCTCCAGCCAGTGGGTGCCGGTGAGGGCGAGGGCGCCGTGCGGGGCGCTGACGCTCGTGGTGCGGCGCTCCGTCCAGTGCTTCCACTCCTGGGCGGCGGTGTCGGTCATGTCGGCTTCCTCCCTCGGGTCGCCGGGCCCGGCCCGCGGGGCGGGCGGAGCACCGGGTACGGCTCGTGCTCGTGCTCACGTTCGTTCTCAAGGTCGAACGCGAACCGTACCCAGGGTCTTCCACTCGTGCGTGATCGACACGATCCCGCAACGGGGCGGCACGCCCCGCAACACGACGAAACGTCAGGCCTTGCGGCTCGCCAGCGGGCGGAACAGGCCCTCCTGCATCACCGACACCACCAGCTGCCCGCTCCGGTCGTAGATCTGACCCCGCGCCAGGCCGCGCGCGCCGTGCGCGATCGGGGACTCCTGCTGGTACAGCAGCCACTCGTCGGCGCGGAACGGCCGGTGGAACCACATCGCGTGGTCCAGCGAGGCCATGTCGAAGTTCCGCACGCCCCAGAGCGGCTCGACCGGGGCCCGGACGGCGTCCAGCAGGGTCATGTCGCTGGCGTAGGTGAGCGCGCAGACGTGGATCAGCGGGTCGTCCGGCAGCGAGCCGTTGGTCTTCAGCCAGACCCCGCTGCGCGGCTCGACCCCGACCAGCTCCTCCTGGGTCCAGCGCAGCCGGTCCACGTACCGGATGTCGAAGGGCTGGCGGCGGCTGATGAACGGGGGCAGCTCGCCCAGCCGCTGCCCGACCTCGTCCAGCGCGCTCGGCAGCTCCTCCGGCCCGGGCACGGCCGGCATCGTCTCCTGGTGCTCGATCCCGCCCTCCTCGGGCACGTGGAAGTCGGCGGTCAGGGCGAAGATGCTGCGGCCCTGCTGGATGCCGAGCACCCGGCGGGTGGTGAACGAGCGGCCGTCGCGGATCCGGTCCACCTGGTAGACGATCGGCACCCCGGGCACGCCGGGGCGCAGGAAGTAGGCGTGCAGCGAGTGCACGGGGCGGTCGCCGTCCACCGTGCGCCCCGCCGCCACCAGCGCCTGGCCCGCCACCTGGCCGCCGAAGGTCCGCTGCAGGGCCTCCTCCGGGCTGCGCCCCCGGAATATGTTGAGCTCGATCTGCTCCAGGTCGAGCAGGTCCACCAGCTGGTCGACGGGGGTGCCCATGGGTCACCAGTCCTCTCTCGCCCGGCCCGTCTCGTACCCGCCCGGCCCGGAACTCCGTACGTTCTACCGAGAAGTCTGCACACCCACCGGGCATTCCCGCCCACCCGGTGTCAGCTCCGGTGGCCGGGAGGGGTCGGCAAGGGCCGTGAGGGGAGGGGAGGGGAGGGGAGGGGAGGGGAGGGGAGGGGAGGGGAGGGGAGGAGGCCGCCCTTCCTAGAGTTCGTCCTCGTAGGGGTCGCTGTGCACCCGTCGGCCGAAGAAGGCGTCGTCCTGCTGCGCGCTCGGCACCTCCCACCGGCCCGGCCAGGGGTTGGGCTCCCGGCCTTCCCGTATCGCCCGGCGGGCGGCCCGGGTGTTGCGGTACCGGAGCGGGATCACGGTCATGGGCAGGTCCTCGCCCGTCGCGCCCGACCAGGCCCGGGCCGGCCGTAGCAGGGCCCGGGGCCCGGGGCCCGTCCTGATCCACTGGTCGAGCGAGCACTCGACGTCGCCGTAGGGGTGCGTGATCAGGACCATGATGTCGGCGTACTCGCTACGCCCCGCGCTGGAGTCCGGCACGGAAGGAACCTAGCGGAGCCGGCCCGCCGCGGGACAGTGGCGCGCGACGACGCACCCGTCCGGCGCGAGTCACGGGCACAGTCACGGGCACGGGCACGGGGTCACCTGTCCAGCCGGTACTCCTCCCGGTCGGCGGTGTAGGTGAAGAGTTCGGCGTAGCGGCCCCAGCCGGTGGCGGTGGCCAGTTGGCGATCGGTCTGGTCGCGGGTGTAGTGGTGGGCGAGCAGGTCGCGGAAGAAGCCGGCCCGTAGCGTGCCGTCGGGGGACTGGCGCAGGCTGGCGGCGATCAGGCGGATCAGTGGGACGGTGAGGGCGGCCGTGGCGAAGAGGGCCTTGGAGTCCTGGACGGAGGCGGCGGCGAAGTCGGTGCCGTGCTCGGTGAGGCGCAGCTCGTCGCCGTCCAGGGAGGCGAAGCCGAGCAGGTCGAGGGCGTCGACCAGGGGGAGCAGGTCGTCGGCCTCCAGGCCGAGGTCGTCGGCGAGGTCGGCCAGGTCGCGGCGGCCGCCCGCGTGGGCGACGAGTTCGGCGAGCCCGGAGAGGCCGTCCACGCCGGCGGCCGGGAGCGGGGTGTTGGCGGTGGTGCGCGGCGCCGGCCCCGAGGGGGCGGCGCCGCGGCCGGTGAGGGTGCGGTAGATCTGGTCGACGAGGGACTGGAAGGCGGGGGAGGTGCGGTTGCGGGAGCGGCCGGGGCCGAGCTCGGCGCCGGGCTCGAAGACGGCGCGGACGGTGCCGTAGGGGCGGGAGCCGAGGACCACGACCCGGTCGGCCATCAGGACGGCCTCCTCGATGTTGTGGGTGACCAGGACCATCGCCCGGGTGGGGAAGGTGCCGGACTCCCAGAGCTCCATCAGTTCGCCGCGCAGGTTCTCGGCGGTGAGCACGTCCAGTGCGGAGAACGGCTCGTCCATCATCAGCACGTCCGGCTCGACCACCAACGCCCGTGCGAAGCCGACCCGTTGGCGCATGCCGCCGGAGAGCTCCTTGGGGTAGGCGGCCTCGAAGCCGTCCAGGCCGACCAGGTCGATGGCCCGCCGGGCGGCCTCGGCCCGCTCCGCGGCGGCCAGGCCCCGTGCCTCCAGGCCGAGTTCGACGTTCTGCCGGACCGTCAGCCAGGGCAGCAGGGCGAAGGTCTGGAACACCATCGCCGTCCCGGGGTTGGCGCCGTTGAGCGGGGTGCCCCGGTAGTGGACGCTGCCGGAACTGGGGGCGATCAGCCCGGCCAGGCAGCGCAGCAGGGTGGACTTGCCCGAGCCGGAGCGGCCGAGCAGGGCGACCACCTCGCCGGCCCGGATCTCCAGGTCGATCCCGCCGAGGACCGGCAGCTCGCCGTCGGCTCCGGCATAGGTCTTGGTCAACTCGACCGTCTCCAACAGGAGTTCACCGAAGGAGGCGGGGGTGGGCAGGGCCGTGGGCCGGCGCGGGCGCACCAGGTTGAGGTTCATCGGAAGCTCCTGACAGAAGGATTCAGAGGGCGTAGCGGACCCGGGCGAGCCGGTGCAGCGGCTGCCAGACCACGCGGTTGAGCACGATCACGTACAGGCTCATCACGGCGACCCCGGCCAGCAGTCGCGGGAAGTCCCCGGCCGAGGTGGCCCGCGCGATGTACGCGCCGAGGCCGGTCGCGGTGAGGGTGGTGGCGCCGAAGGTGACGACCTCGGAGACGATCGAGGCGTTCCAGGCGCCGCCCGAGGCGGTGATGCCGCCGGTGACGTAGGAGGGGAAGACGGCCGGGAGGATCAGCCGCCGCCAGCGCTGGACGCGGCGGACGCCCAGGTCGTCCATCGCCTCGCGCAGGTCGGCGGGGATGGCCATCGCCCCGGCGATGGTGTTGAAGAGGATGTACCACTGGGCGCCGAGCGCCATCAGCAGCACGCCGCCGACGTCCAGCGAGAGACCGGTCCTGAGGAAGAACCAGACCGCCAGCGGGAAGAGGAAGTTGGCGGGGAAGGAGGCGAGCACCTGGACCACCGGCTGGGCGATCCGGGTGAGCCGGGGCGAGCTGCCGATCCACACGCCGACCGGCACCCAGACCGCCGTCGCGGCCAGGACCAGCACCACCACCCGTGCCAGGGTGGCCAGTCCGAGCAGCAGCGGTTCGCCGAGGACGCTCAGCCCGGTGCGCTGGTGCAGGTAGTTCCCGAGGTCGTACAGGCCCCAGGCGATCAGGCCGCCGGTGACCACCGCGAAGACCGCGTCGCCGGCCCGGCGGCGGGCGGGGGCCACCCGCAGCGGCCGGTCGTCGACGCCGAACACCCGCCCGGCCCGGGAGCAGAGCTGCCCTGCCGGACGGAGCCAACGCCCGAGCAGAGCAGGCCAGTTGGAGCGGCGCAGCAGTTCCAGGACGGCCGAGCGCTGTGGCTCGCCGGTGCTGCCCGACTGCTCGTTCTTGAAGCGCTCCGCCCAGGCGGTGAGCGGGCGCCAGAAGAGGAAGTTCACCCCGGTCACCATCACGGCCATCGCGAGCACCGCCCAGCCGACCTTGCCCAGGTCGCCGTCGGCGATCGCCGCCCCGGCGTAGGAGCCGACGCCCGGCAGGGCGTAGTTCTGGCCGCCGACGGCGATCATCTCGGAGGCGACCAGGAAGAACCAGCCGCCGCCGAAGCTCATCATGCCGTTCCAGATCAGGTCGATCGTCCCGGAGGGCAGCTCGACCTTCCAGAACCGCATCCACCGGGTAAAGCCGAACGACCGTGACAGCTCGTCGAGTTCACGTGGCAGCGAGGTCAGCGAGCGGTGGAACGCGAAGGTCATGTTCCAGGCCTGCGAGGTGAAGACGGCGAACACGGCCGCGCACTCCGGGCCGAGCATCGAGCCGGGGAAGAGCGCGAGGAAGCCGGTCACCGCCACGGTCAGGAAGCCGAGCACCGGGACCGACTGGAGGATGTCCAGGGCCGGGACGAGCACCTTGCCGAGGCGACGGCTGCGCGCGGCGGCGTAGGCGAAGACGAAGGTGAAGACCACGGCGGCGGCCAGCGCGGCGAACATCCGCAGCAGGCTGCGGGCCGCGTAGTACGGGAGCCGGGCCGGATCGGTGTCGATGCCGAGCTTCTCGCCCGGGGTGAAGGAGACGGTGGTGCCGTGGCCCACGCGCAGCGCGGCGTAGAACAGCAGCAGGACGCCGGCGGCCACCGTCAGATCGGTCAGCGAGAAGCGGTGGCGGGCAAGGGCATGCGGATGGGGGGTGCGGAACGACATGACGGACGACCTCCGCCCGCACCGGGGCATGCGCCGGCGAGAGCCGGGCGCGGCGGTGCGGGGTGCTACGAGAAACGATCAGTGAGCAGCGGGGAGGGAGCCGGGACTGGGCGGTTCGGTACGCATGGCTGCCTCCCCTCGGGATCGTTCGTGTGCATGGCGCGGCGTGAAGCCCGCGCCGGTCGTCCCGTCGAGTCTGCCCCGGGCCCACCCGGATGGGCAAACGGCTTGTCCGCCCGGGCGTGGCGCAGCACCAGGATCGGCGCAGCACCGGGACCGGCGCAGCAGCGGGAGCGGCGACCGGGCGCTCAGTGCCGCGAGGACCCCAAGGCCCGGGAGACCCGCTGGGCGGTGGCCGCCACCGCCGGGCCGAGGACGCGCACCCGGGCGGCGGTCACCCGCGAGGTCAGCCCGGAGACCGAGAGCGCCCCGGCGACGGTGTCGGTGTGGTCGAAGACGGGGGCGGCCACGCACCGCACCTCGGGCTCGTTCTCCCGGTCGTCCACCGCGTAGCCGCGAGCCCTGATCCGCGCCAACTCGGCGCGCAGGGCAGCGGGTTCGGTGAGCGTGCGGGTGGTGCTCGGCGGCAGTCCGGCCGCCACCACGGCCGCGAAGGCCTCCTCCGGGAGCCAGGCCAGCATCGCCTTGCCGACGGCCGTGCGGTACATCGGGGCGCGGCTGCCGATCCGGGAGGCCATCCGGACGGCGGTCTCGTTCTCCACCTTGTCGATGTAGACCACGTGCGGCGGGTCCGGCACGCACAGGTGCACGGTGCCGCCGACCTCGTGCATCAGCCGGTGCGCCTGCTCGGCGGCGACGGTGCGCAGGTCCAGCCCGGAGAGGTAGGACTGACCGAGCATCAGGGCGCCGGGGCCCAGCCGGAAGTGGCCCGACTCACGTTCACGGCTGAGCAGTTGGGAGTCGAGCAGCGGTTCGGCCAGCCGCAGGACGGTGCTCTTGGAGAGGCCCAGCGCCTCCGCCACAGCGGTCAGCGAGAGCCCGGTGGAGCCGCCCGCGTGGTCCCGGACGTGCTCCAGCACCGCGAGCGCCCGGCGCAGCGAGGCGGACTGGTTCCGCTGCGTGACCTCCACCGGCCCTCCTCAGGCACCCCAAGAATCCCCCAAGAACGACCCATGAACGGACCGTCGAATTCATCGGACCGTACGCCAAGGATCTCGGCCGTGCCAGGTTCGCGGCACACAGTTTTGCACTGCACAACATTCACCGGGGCGTCTTGCCGCCGTACCGGGCGGCTTCCTACCGTCACCGCTCACCTGCCCTACCACCTCCCGAGGAGGTTCCGTGAAGCTGTCCCGTCTCGTCCTGTTCGCCGCTGCCGGTGCCGTGTTGGCCGCCTGCGCACCGGGCACCGCCTCCAGCACCAAGTCGGCCGACCAGCGGACCGGCACCCTGAAGGTCTGGCTCTACGACGAGGCCAACCGGGCCCCGAAGGAGAAGGTGGTGGCCGCCGCGGTGGCCGACTTCAAGGCCGCCCACCCCGGCGCCGAGGTGGAGGTGGCCTACATCCCGACCGACGCCGGTCCGCGCGCCGAGAAGATGAAGGGCGCCTTCAACGACCCGGCCAGCGCGCCGGACGTGGTGGAGTTCGGCAACACCGACCTGTTCGGCTACGTGGCGGCGGGCGGTCTGGCCGACCTGACCTCGGAGCTGGCCGGCTGGTCCGAGGGCGGTGACCTGCCGGCCGATCTGCGGGACACCGCCGTGGTCGACGGCAAGACCTACGGCCTGCCCTGGTGGCTGGGCGTGCGGGCGCTGTACTACCGCACCGACGTCTTCACCGAGCTGGGCCTGAAGGCACCCACCAGCTACGCCGAACTCGCCGAGGCCGCAACGAAGGTGAGGGCCGCCAAGCCCGAGCTGCTGGGCATCGCGGTCGGCGGCAGGTACACCTTCGGCGCGCTGCCCTTCCTCTGGGCGGGCGGTGGCGACCTGGCGGCCAAGCCGGGCGCCAAGTACGCGGCCGCGGTGAACTCCGAGGCCTCGAAGGCCGGCGTTAAGGCGTACACCGACCTGTTCTCCGACGCGATCTGTCCGGCCCAGCGCTGCGCCGACCTGACCGGCGGCAAGACGGTGGAGGCCTTCGCCTCCGGCAGCGCGGGCATGGCGATCCTGCCCAACTCCTCGCGCGGCGCGGTGGAGGCCGGCGCGGCCAAGGGCAGGTACGCGGTGGTGCCGCTGCCCGGCCGGACGGCCGGATCGATCGCCCCGGCGTTCTCCGGCGGCAACGACCTGGGCGTCCTCAAGTCGACCCAACACCGCACGCTGGCAGCGGACTTCCTCAAGACCCTGGGCGGCAGGAAGCACCAGCTCGCGCTCTTCGACGCGATGGGCACGCTGCCGACGCTGACCGGCGCCCGCGCCGAGGTGGTGGCCAAGGAGCCCTGGCTCAAGCCCTTCACCGACACCATCGCGGCGGGCACCAAGTTCGTGCCCAAGGACCAGGCCTGGGCGAAGATCGACGCCCAGGCGGTGGTGCCGACCATGCTGCAGAAGGTGATCACCGGCAAGGCGGACGTCGCCACCGCCACCACCGAGGCCGCCACCGCGATGAACGCCGCCTTCGATGGCAAGTGAGGCCCTGACCGCCGCGCCGCCCGCACAGCCCGCGAAGTCGCCAACGACGGGCAGGCGCAGGCGAGTTCTCACCCCGCTCTGGCTGCTGCTGCCCGCCGTTCTGGTGCTGGTCCCGCTGTTCGGCTATCCGCTCTACCAGCTCGGCCTGCTCTCGGTGCTGGACTTCGGCCAGCCGCAGGCCAGCGGCGGAGTGCCGGCCGCGTTCGTCGGGCTGGCCAACTACACCGAGCTGCTCGGCACGTCGCAGTTCTGGGAGGTGCTGGCGCAGACCCTGGTCTTCGCGGGCGGCTGCGTGGTCGCCACCCTCGCGGTGGGCGGCGCGCTGGCGGTGCTGCTGACCAGGGTCGGCCGGCGCTCGAAGCTGTTCCTGATGTTCGCCGCCCTGGGCGCCTGGGCCGCCCCGGCGATGACCGGCTCCACCGTCTGGCTCTTCCTGCTGGACACCAACTCCGGTCTGGTGAACGAGATCCTGGGCACCACCGGCCACAACTGGATGTACGACAAGTGGCCCGCCTTCGCGGTGGTCGGCGCGGTGGTGGTCTGGCACTCCTTCCCGTTCGTGATGATCACCCTCTACGCGGGCATCCAGGCCATCCCGGACTCGGTGCTGGAGGCGGCCCGCCTCGACGGCGCCTCCACCTTCACCACCGCCCGGCTGGTGATGCTGCCGATGCTCCGGCCGCTGCTGGTGATCGTGGTGATCCAGTCGGTGATCTGGGACTTCAAGGTCTTCACCCAGATCTACGTGATGACCAGCGGCGGCGGCATCGCCGGCCAGAACCTGGTGCTCAACGTCTACGCCTACCAGGAGGCCTTCGCGGCCTCCGACTACAGCCTGGGCGCGGCGATCGGCGTGCTGATGACGCTGATCCTGCTGGCGGTCACCGCGCTCTACATCCGCGCCCTGCGGCGCTCCGGGGAGGAACTGTGAGGACGCGGAACGGATCCCGGAGGCTCGCCAACTCCCTTGCGGTGCTGGCCGGTCTGGTCACCGTCTTCCCGCTCTACTGGATGGTGCTGTCCGCCCTCAAGCCGGACGGCGAGCTCACCTCGGCCCACCCCAGGCCGTGGACCTGGGCGCCGACCCTGGACAACTTCCGGGACGCGCTCGGGGTGAGCGGCTTCGGCCGGTACTTCCTGAACAGCCTGCTGGTGGCCGTGGTCGTGGTGGTGCTCTCGGCCGGGGTGGCCTTCCTGGCGGCGGTGGCGCTGAGCCGGTTCAGGTTCCGCTTCCGCACCACCGTGCTGGTGATGTTCCTGGTGGCGCAGATGGTGCCGATCGAGGCGCTGACCATCCCGCTGTTCTTCCTGATCCGCGATCTCGGCACGGTGGCACCGGGGTTGGGCCTGTCCACGCTCGGCTCGCTGATGCTGGTGAACCTGGCCTTCTCGCTGCCGTTCGCGGTCTGGATGCTGCGCGGCTTCGTGGCGGCGGTGCCGGAGTCGCTGGAGGAGGCGGCCCGCCTCGACGGGGCGAGCCGGTTCACCATCCTCTGGCGGATCCTCTTCCCGCTGGTGGCACCGGGGTTGGCTGCCACCTCGGTGTTCTCCTTCATCATGGCCTGGAACGACTTCGTGTTCGCCCGGACGCTGATCCTGGACACCGACCACCAGACCCTGCCGGCCGCGCTGATGGTCTTCTTCAAGCCGGACGAGAACGACTGGGGCGGCATCATGGCGGCCTCCACCCTGATGACCCTGCCGGTGCTGGCCTTCTTCGTCCTGGTGCAGCGTCACCTGGTCTCGGGGCTCGGAGGCGCGGTCAAGGACTGAGCCCCCGTCAGCCCGGTCGGCCCCGGTCAGCCCACCCCGCGCGGCCGGTACTGGATCGAGATCCGGGGCCCGGCCGGCCGCGCGGTCTTGGGCACCGCGTGGTCCCAGGTCCGCTGGCAGGAGCCGCCCATCACCAGCAGGTCCCCGTGGCCCAGCAGGTGGCGCACCGTCGGCCCGCCGCCCCCGACCGGCCGCAGCAGCAGGGCGCGCGGTTCGCCGACCGAGACGATCGCCACCATCGTGTCGGCGGACCGCCCGCGCCCGTACCGGTCGCCGTGCCAGGCCACGCTGTCCCCGCCGTCCCGGTAGAGGCAGAGCCCGGCCGAGACGAACTCCTCGCCGAGCTCCTCCCGGTAGTGCGCGTTGAGCGCGTCCCGCATCCGCGCCAGCACCGGATCGGGCAGCTCGGCGCCCTCCCCGTACGAGGCCAGCAGCCGGGGCACCGCGACCACCCGTTCGTACATCTCCCGCCGCTCGGCCCGCCAGGGCACCCCGCCGGCCAGCCGTTCGAACACCGCGTCCGCACCGCTCAGCCAGCCCGGCAGCACGTCCACCCAGGCGCCGTGCGCCAGCTCGGTGCGCCGGATGCCGGCGAGCGGGCCGGGCGCCGGGAGGTCGGCGCTGAGCAGTGATCCCTGGAAGTGCATGACCCCAGCGTACGCCCAGGTTCGAAAAAGTGTTCTATTCAGTGCGGCCGTGCGGCGAAGGAGGCCGGGAGGGGGTTGGGTGCGCCCGCCCGCACCGCCCCGCTCCCGGCCGCCGCACCCGTGCCCGTCCCCGGAGTCACGGAAAGGCCTCCCGGGGACGTACCGGGAGTGAGCCAATCACGCCGGAGCGGGGGAGGTGGTGCGACGCACCGTGGCTGGACGAATCGGGGTGAAATGGACGCACGAGAACGGGGTCTGACGGCCCGTCCGGGTGCGCACTAGGGTGACGGGATGACCCGGAAGAGCGTGGAGTTGCGGCCGGTGCGGGAGAGCGACCTGCCGGTGCTGGAGCGGTTCTCGACCGAGCCCGAGACGGTCGGCGAGTACCAGTGGCTGGGCTGGGAGGACCCGGGCCGCTGGCGCCGCCAGTGGCAGGAGAACGGCATGCTCGGCGAGAAGCACGGCCTGCTGATGATCCAGGGCGACGGCGACCCGGCCGGGTTCGTCTCCTGGCGCGAGGTCATCTGCTGGCGCGGCTCGTTCTGCTGGAACACCGGGATCTCGCTGGTCCCCGAGGCCCGCGGGCGCGGCTACGGCGCACCGGCCATGCGGCAGCTGGTCCGGCACCTCTTCTCGCACACCCAGATGGTCCGGGTGGAGGCCGCCACCGAGGTCGCCAACGTCCCGGCCCAGCGGGTGCTGGAGCGGGCCGGCTTCACCCGCGAGGGCGTGCTCCGCAGCGTCGCCTTCCGCAGCGGCCAGTGGTGGGACGGCGTCGGCTACAGCGTGCTCCGCGGCGACGAGAGCTGGCGCTCCGACACCTACTGACGCGGGCTCGGCCTGCTGACGCCGGCTCAGCCCCTCACTCCGCCTCGTTGTACCGGGCCAGGTAGCCCGCCAGGCGGGTGAGGTCGGTGTCCTCCCAGTCGGTGAAGCGGGCCAGGAAGGCGAGCCGCCGGCGTTCGGTGGCCTCGCCGACGGCCTGCTCGCCGACCGGGGTGAGGCGCAGCAACTGGCCCCGGTGGTCCTCGGGGTCGGCCTCCCGGGCGATGAAGCCGAGCTTCTCCAGCGAGCCGACCTGGCGGCTGACGGTCGACTTGTCGAGCATGAAGTACGCGGCCAGGTCGGCGCCCCGGACCGGTCCGCGCTCGGCCATCAGGTCGAGCATGCTGAACGCCACCAGGCTGAGCTGCGGATGCAGCTCGGCGGCGCGGCTGCGGGCCCGCCGGGCGAAGGCCGTCAGCTCGCGCTGGATGGTGTGGATCGCCTCGTCCCGGGCCCGGCTCGCGGTCTCCTCGCTCATGGTTGTAGAGTACATCCATTCGCTTCAGTTGTACTTACCAACTATCCAGTTTCCCGGAAGGTCGCCCCACCATGGCCGCCGCTGCCGCCGCCCGCCCCGCCCCGGACACCAGGACCGCCCTGCGCCACGTCCTGACCCACCTGCTCACCCCGCTGCTGATGTGCCTCGGCATGGCCCTCGCCTACCAGGGCGCCTTCCACCAGCCCACCCCGCACCACCTCCCGGTGGCGGTGGTCGGCACCACCCCGCAGGCCCACGCCCTGGCCGACGGCATCGCCGCCAAGGCCGGGGACGCCCTGGAGGTCTCGGTCCTGCCCGACCGGGCCGCCGCCGAGCGGCAGCTGATGGACCGTGACCTGGCCGGTGCCTTCCTTCCGGACCAGGCACATCCCCAACTCCTGGTCGCCACCGGCAACTCGGACACCTCCGCGATGGCCGCCGAGAAGGTCTTCCAGACCGTCACCCATGCCCAGGGCGTCCCGCTCACCCTCACCGAGCTCACCCCGATGGCGGCCGGAGACCCGACCAACCAGGGCATCTTCTTCCTGATGGTCGCCCTCAGCATCGGCTCCTACGGCTCCGTCGCCGTGATCGGCGCGGCCGGCGGGGCACTGAGCATGCGCCTGCGGGCCCTGCTCGGCCTCGGCACCTCCCTGGCCGTCAGCCTGATCGGCGCCGTCACCGCCGGGCCGGTCTTCCACGCCGTCGACCACGACCTGGCGGCCGTCTGGGCGATGAGCTGGCTCTACTCGGCCGGCGTGGTGGCGATCGGCACCGGTTTGCACACCTTCCTCAAGCGCTGGACCACCCTCGCCCTGATGGTCCTCTTCGTGATGCTCAACTTCACCAGCTCCGGCGGCGTCTACCGCCCCGAGCTGCTGAACGGCTTCTTCGGCACCCTGCACTCCTTCTGGACCGGCGCCGGCTTCGTCGAGGGGGTCCGCTCCCTCCTCTACTTCCACGGCGAGGCGGGCTTCGCAGGCCACCTCCTCACCCTCGCCGCCTGGCTCGCCCTCGGCCTGCTCACCCTCCTCGCCGCCCACCTCCGCGAACGCCGGCTCGCGACCCGCACCCTTGAACTCACCTCGGCCGAGGAGGAGATGGAGGAGGCCGTCGCCGTCTGACCGGACCGACGGAGGCGAATCCCGTGCGGTTCGCCATGCGGACGGCCGGGGCGGGAGGTGAGCCCCGGAGCTAAGCTGCCGCGCATGTCGCAGCCCGTCAGACTCGTCATCCACATCACCACCCGCCAGGGCCGGGGCCCGGACCAGGTCGCCGCGTTCGAGCGCCTGGCCCCCGTGGTCCGGGAAGAGGAGGGATGTCTCCAATACGACCTGCACGCGGTCGAGGGAGAACCGGAGCGCTTCGTGCTGCTGGAGCTCTGGGCCTCCGAGGAGGCCCTCGCCGCCCACGACGCCACCCCGCACATGGTCGAGGCCGACGCGGCCAGCCCCGCCTTCCGGGCCAGCCCAGCAGAGGTGATCCGCCTGGCCGCCGCCCCGCTGGCCTGAACCACCGTCCTCAGGAGGCGAGTTCGGGCGCCCGGTCCGCGTACGGGTTCCTCGGGGCCGGCACCGCCGTCACGCTCACCACGTCCAGGTGCGGCACGGGGGACCGGGCGTCCACCGCCCCGGCCCGCCACCTCCCGGTGACCTGTACCCAGCTGTCGGCCGCCGGCGCGGAGGCGGCGCCGTGCACCGCCACCCGGAGCGGACGGGCGTCCGCCGCACAGCAGTTGACGGTCAGCCGGTTGAGGTGCCAGTCCGCACCACCACCGCCCCGGCTGACGAACCCGGTCAGCACCACCTGCCGGCCCTCCAACCCGGCGGTGTCGTGCAGGCTGCGCCCGATGAACTCGCGCATCGACATCGGGGTCAACGGCCCGCTCCGCAGTGCCTGGTAGTCGGCCCGCTCGACGGCGGCCGCCGCCCCGTCCCGGGAGGCGGTGTACGAGCCGAGCGCGGGCGGAGCGAAGAACAGCAGCGCCAGTGCCGGAGCCCCGAGCAGGAAGGCCACCCGAGGCCCGGCCCCGTGTCCGTGCCCGTGCCCGTCGTCCTCGGTGTGGACCGCATGCGGCTCGACGCGGTACGAACCGTCCTCCCCCCGACGGTGGTTGAGTACCGGCTGCCGCAGCCGGGCCCGGGTCTCCCGGACCAGTCCGACCGCGCCGAGCAGCACCAGCACGGCGCCGGTGGCGATCACCATCGGCCGCAGCCCCTCCTTCACGTACCGCAGGTACACCTCGCTGCCGACGGTGATCCGCAGCAGGGCCGCGCCGAGCAGCACCAGTAGCGCGGGGTGCATCAGCTTCTTCACAGGACCACGGCTCCGATCAGAACGCTCACCAGTACGGCCACCACGAAGGTGGTCCCGGTGAAACGGACGGCGAAGGCCCGACCGAAGGAGCCGGACTGCAGGGCGATCAGCTTGAGGTCCACCATCGGGCCGACCACCATGAAGGCCAGCCGGGCGGTGGGTGAGAAGCCGGTCAGTGAGGCGGCCACGAAGGCGTCCGCCTCCGAGCAGACCGAGAGCAGCACGGCGAGCAGCGCCAGCAGCACCACACCCAGCCACGGCGAGTCGGTGAACAGCGCCAACACCCCCGGCGGGACAGCCACGTTGAAGCTCGCGGCGGCCATCGCGCCGACCACCAGGAAGCCGCCCGCGTGCAGGAAGTCGTGCTGCATGCCGCGCCGGAACTCCTCCCAGCGCGAGCCCCCGTGGGAGTGCCCGCCCGGCGGCTTCGGCAGCCGTAGCCACTCCTCCCGGCCGAACCGGACCCAGAGCCAGCCCATCGTCACCGCCGTGGCCAGCGAGGCGGCCAGCCGGGCCGCGACCATCCCGGGCTGCCCGGGGAAGGCGATCGCGGTGGAGACCAGCACCACCGGATTGACGGCCGGCGCCGCGAGCAGGAAGGTCAGCGCGGCCGCCGGGGTGACGCCCCGTCGGATCAGGCTCCCGGCGACGGGCACCGAGGCGCACTCGCACCCGGGCAGCACCACCCCCGCCACCCCGGCCACCGGCACCGCGAGCGACGGCCGTTTCGGCAGCGCCCTGGCGAACAGCGACGGCGGCACGAAGGCCCCGATCGCGGCCGAGACCACGGTGCCCAGCAGCAGGAACGGCATGCCCTGCACCACGATCGCGACCAACAACGTCCGCCAGGCCTGCACGACCTCGGCCTCGGCGAGCCCGAGCACCCCGGTCGCGGCCAGCACCACCGCGGCCAGTCCGAGCAGCGGCAACGCGGCGCCGCGCGGCCGGTCCTCGGTCAGTGGTTCGGAGGCCCGTGGTTCGGCCTGCTGTGCAGTCGTCAATGTCCGCCCCTGCCGTGGAGGCTGCTCGTGGCAGCACGAGTACCGCCCGGTCGTGGTCCGCCCGGTCGGTGGCCGCTCACACTAGGGGATGACAACCATCTTCATCTAGACCCCGGCTCCTGCCAGCTTCCAGGGGCGCCCGGCGTCCTGGTGGAGCGGGATCTCGAAGTGCACGGTGGACACGCCGGGCCCGTGCTCGCCGGTGGTGCGTGCGTCGCAGACCTCCACCGCCAGGCTGCGCCAGAACGCCTCGGCCCCCGGGACGTCCACGTTGGTGTGCAGGTAGAGGTGCTGGTACCCGCCGTCGGCGACCGCGAACTCGGTGGCCATCAGCACCAGTTGGCGCGCCAGGCCGTGCCGCCGGTGCTCGGCCCGGACGTAGACCCGGACCAGCTGGGCGGTGAGCCCGGACGGGTAGCGCTCGGCGAGCCAGGCCGGGTGCGGCGGGTGGGCCGGGCCGCGTGAGTGCAGTGCGGTGGTGCCGACCACCTCGCCGTCCGGGGTGACGGCCACGAAGAGCGCGTGCCGGGGGTGGTCGAGGTAGGTCGGGCCCAGGTCGATCACGTCCTGGTGCCAGCAGGGCACGTAGCCGTAGCCGAACTCGCGGTAGAAGGTGTCGAGGATCAGCGCGCGGGCGCCCGACAGGTCCTCGGGGCGCGCCGGGCGTACCTCGTACGGGTGCTGACGGATCATCGGTCCGCTCCTCAGGGGTTTGTCGGGTGTGCGGGATCACAGCGTACATGGAAACGGTTTCCATGTAGCTGTATTGAAAATGAAAACGCGTGTCGAGTACGTTGCTGCCTCACACCGTTCTGCCGGGTGGACGAGAGGGAGTGCCGTGGCGCATCTGTTGGTGATCGAGAGCTGGGTCGGATCCATGAGCAGGCTGCTGCCCCGGGCCATCGGGGAGGGTGGCCACCGGTTCACCTTCCTGACCAGGGACCTGCACCACTACCTCCGGGCCGCCCCGGGCGACACCACCCACCCGCTGCTCGCCGCGGCCAACGTGCTGACCGCCGACACCAACGCCCCGGCCGCCCTGCTGCCGTACGTCGAACGGCTGCACGGCGTGCTCGGCTTCGACGGGGTGGTCTCCTCCTGCGACTACTACCTGCCCACGGTGGCCCTGGTGGCCGAACGGCTCGGCCTGCCTGGCCCGCCGCCGGCGGCCGTCGAGGCCGCCTGCCGCAAGGACCTGACCCGGGGGAGGCTGGCGGCGGCCGGGGTGCCGGGGCCCTGGTACGCGCTCTGCCGGGACCGGGCCGAGGCGGTCGCGGTGGCGGCCGAGGCCGGGTACCCCCTGGTGGTCAAGCCGGTGGACCTGTGCGCCGGGATGCTGGTCCGCAAGGTCGCGGACGAGGCGGAACTGCTGTCCGCCTACCGTGAGTTGGACGATTTCCCGGTGAACGCGCGCGGGCAGCGGAGGGAGCCGGTGGTGCTGCTGGAGGAGCTGCTCACCGGGCCCGAGGTGAGCGTCGAGACCGTCACCCGGGGAGGCCGGACGGCGGTGGTCGGCGTCACCAGCAAGAGCGTCGGCGGGGCGCCCGCCTTCATCGAGACCGGACACCAGTTCCCGGCCCCGCTGGACCGGGCCGACGCCGCTGCCGCCGCCTCGACGGCGGTCGCCGCCCTGGCCGCCCTCGGGCTCGACCAGGTGGTGGCCCACACCGAGGTCAAGCTCACCCCGAAGGGCCCCCGGGTGGTCGAGGTCAACCCGCGGCCGGCCGGGAACCGGATCACCGAGCTGGTCCGCCGCGTGACCGGCGTCGACCTGGCGGCCGCGGCGGTGGACGTCGCCCTCGGCCGCGAGCCCGACCTGACGACCCGTCCGACCGGGGTCGCCAGCGCCGCCGTCACCTTCCTGCTCCCCGAACGGGACGGCCTGCTGACGGCCGTCGACGGCGCGGACCAGGTCTCCCGCGACCCCGCCGTCGTCGAACTCACCCTCGCCGACCCCGGCCGCCAGGTCCGCCGCGCCGTCAGCAACAACGAGTACCTCGGCCACCTGATGACCACCGACACCGACGGCCCCGGCGCCCTCGACACCGCCGAACGCCTGCTCGCCCGCCTGACCCCGTGCTACGCCGAAGAGGCGGCCCGCGTATGAGCGGCCCGCACCCGACCGCCACCCTCCCACGCGCCGCGACCGCCGCCGCGACCGCCGCCGCAGGCGGTGCGGTGGGACGGCTCGCCGCCCGCGTCCTGGCCGGGGCGTACGGGCTCGACCCGGCCGGCGAGCGGGTCGCGGTGGCCTTCGCCACCAGCCAGGCGGTGCGGCACGACGGCCGCTCCGGCGGATACCGGAACGAGGCGCTCAGCCTGCGGGTCGGACGGGCCGTCGGGTCCTGCGCCGTCGAGCCCGGGCAGGTGCCGCCGCTGGAGGAGTACGTCGGCGCGAACGTGGCCGAGCTGCTGGCGCCGTCCGTCCCGCAGCCCGTCCGGATCGCCGCGCTGGACGCCTTCCTCGCGCTGGCCCGCCCCCACGCCCCCGTCAATGGTGCGATCAACGTCACCATCCCAGGCGGCAGTTCGATCGAACGGTCCCGGGCCCGGGCCGCCGCCGTGGTGAGCCTGGTCCCCGTCACGGCCCGCCGGGTGCTGGTGGTCGGCGTGGTCAACTCGCTCCTGGAGCGCCTGCGCAACCGCGGCACCACCTACCTCCCCTGCGACCTCAAGGGCGGCCGCACCGAGTGGGGCGAGGAGGTCCTCCGGGACGCCGAGGCCGCCCTCGCGGACTGCGACGCGATGCTGGTCTCCGGCATGACCCTGGGCAACGGCAGCTTCGAGACCTTCGCCGCCCACGCCCGCCGCACCGCCACCCCCCTGGTGATGTTCGCCCAGACCGGCGCCGCCGTCCTGCCGCAGCTCCGCCACGAGGGCGTCACGGCGGTCAGCGCCGAGCCGTACCCGTTCTTCTGGCTGGACGGCAATCCGGGCACCATCCACCTGTACGGAGGCCCGTGTTGACCACGCTGACCGCTGAGCCGACCACCGCCCGCCCGGAGCTGCTCGCCCTGCTCGGCCACACCCCGCTGGCCCGGATCACCGCACCCCTGCCGCACGAACAGCCGGGCTTCCACGCCAAGTTGGAGCACCTGGCGGCGGGAGGCATGAAGGCCAGGTCCGCCGTCGCGATGCTCCGCGGCGCCCACGCCCGCGGCGAACTGCGCTGCGGGGCACCGGTGGTGGAGTCCACCTCGGGCACCCTCGGCCTCGGGCTGGCCTTCGCCGGGCAGGCGCTCGGGCATCCGGTGATCCTGGTCGGTGACACCGAACTGGAGCCCTCGATGCGGAGCCTGCTCCGTTCGCACGGGGCGGCCCTCGAACTGGTGGACCGCCCCGCCGCGCGCGGCGGCTGGCAGGCCGCGCGGCTGGCCCGGCTGCGCGAGGTGCTCGCCGCCAACCCCGGCGCGTACTGGCCGGACCAGTACAACAACCCGGACAACGCGGCCGGCTACCTCTCGATGGCCCGCGAGCTGACCGACCAACTCGACCACCTGGACGTGCTGGTGTGCAGCGTCGGCACCGGCGGCCACAGCGCCGGACTGGTGGAACCGCTGCGCCGCCGCTGGCCAGGACTGCGGGTGCTGGGAGTGGACTCGGTCGGCTCGGCGATCTTCGGCCAGCCGTCCAGGCCCCGGCTGATGCGCGGCCTGGGCAGCAGCATCCACCCGCGGAACGTGGCCTACCGGCACTTCGACGAGGTGCACTGGGTCGGCCCGGCCGAGGCGGTGGACGCCTGCCGCCGGCTGGCCCGGCACAGCTTCGTCAGCGGCGGCTGGTCCACCGGGGCGGTGGCCCTGGTGGCCGCCTGGGCGGCCCGCGTCCAGCCCGGCGCGGTGGTCGCCACCGTCTTCCCGGACGGACCGCACCGCTACCTGGGCACCGTCTACGACGACGACTGGTGCCGGGCCCGCGACCTGCCGGCGCCCGTCACCCGACCGGTGGAGATCCCGCACCCGGGCGCCGTGGAGGTGTCCGGCTGGGCCCGCTGCCGCACCGTCGTCGACCCGCTCGCCAACGGACCGCTGGAGGACCGCACGTGAAGCTCGACATACGGGTGGTGCAGCTCACCCTGACCGAACCGCTGCGGATCTCCCGCTCCGTGATGGCCTCCCGCGAGGCGGTCGAACTCGCCGTCCGGCACGGTGGGTTGAGCGGCTACGGCGAGGTGGTGGCCAGTGAGTACCTGAGGCTGCCGACCGAGCGCATCCGCCGCGAGGCGCAGGAGCTCGACCTGGCCCGCTATCCGGACCCGGAGACCGCCCTGGCCGAATTCCAGCGCGGGGACGCCCCGTTCAAGGAGCTCGCCCCCGGTGTGCTGGCCGGGGTGGAGTCCGCCCTGCTCGACCTGGTCGGCAAGCGCGCCGGTGCCCCCGTGCACCAACTGCTGGGCACACTCCGCCCGCCGGCCGCCGCCACCGCCCGCACCATCGGCATCACCGATCCGGTCCGGGCCGCCGCCGAGGCGGCCCGGCTGGCGGTGGCCGGGTTTCGGGTCGTCAAGGTGAAGGCGGGCTCGCCCGACCCGGCCGACGACCTGGCCCGGGTGGCCGCGGTGCGGATCGGCGCCCCCGAGGCCGAGCTGCTGCTCGACCCCAACGGGGCCTGGGGCGTGCGGACTTCGCGCGAGCTGATCCCGCGCTTCGCCGAGCTCGGCGTCACCGCCGTCGAGCAGCCCACCGCCCCCGGCCACCCGGACTGGCTGGCCGAGGTGGCCGCCTCCTCACCGCTGCCGGTGATCGCCGACGAGGACGCCGCGACCGAGGAGGAGGCCGAACGGCTGGCCGGCCGGGTGCAGGGGGTGAACGTCAAGCTCGCCAAGTGCGGAGGGGTCTCGGCCGCGCTGCGGATCTGCGCCGCCCTGCGCGGCAGTGGCACCGAGGTCATGCTCGGCTGTCTGACGGCCAGTTCGCTCGGCATCGCCCCGGCCGTGCACCTGGTGGACCGGGCCCGCTGGGTGGACCTGGACGGCCACCTGCTGCTGCGCCACGACCCCTGGCGCGGCATCGGCGGCACCGACGGCGTGGTCCGCGCCGCAGACCGGGCCGGCCTCGGCGTCCACCCGGCCGAGCCCGCCGAGCCGGCCGCCCGGTGAGGACGCTCAGGGCCCTGCGCTCCTACCCGCTCCCGGTCCGGCTGCTGCTGGTCAACCAACTGGGCGTCAACACCGGCTTTTACCTGCTGGTCCCGTACCTCGCCACCCACCTCGGCGGGGACCTCGGGATGTCGGCGGTGGCCGTCGGCGTGGTGCTCGGGGCGCGCAACCTCAGCCAGCAGGGCCTGTTCATCCTGGGCGGCTCGGCGGCCGACCGGCTCGGCGCCCGCGGCGTGATCATCGCGGGCTGCGGCCTGCGCACCCTCGGGTTCGGCCTGTTCGCCCTCGGCGACGGCCTGCCGGTGCTGCTCGCCGCCTCGCTGCTCAGCGGGCTGGCCGGGGCGCTGTTCAACCCGGCGGTGCGGGCCTACCTGGCCCAGGAGGCGGGGGAGCGCAGGGCCGAGGCCTTCGCCCTGTTCAGCGTCTTCGCCAACACCGGCGCGCTGCTGGGCCCGGTGCTCGGCACCGCGCTGCTGCTGGTGGACTTCCGGGTCGCGGCGCTCACCGCCGCCGGGATCTTCGCCCTGCTGACGGTGGCCCAGGCCCTGGTGCTGCCCGCCCATGTGGTGGAGCCGGCCGGCACCCGGGTGCTGGGGGACTGGCGGGAGGTGCTCACCGACCGGCCGTTCCTGGCCTTCTCGCTGGCCTTGGTCGGCCTCTACGCCCTGGAGAGCCAGCTCTACCTGCTGCTGCCCGAGGCGGCGCGGGAGAGCACCGGCTGGGCGGGTGCGGTGGGCCTGCTCTTCCTGGTCAGCACCGTGGTCAACCTCGCCCTCCAACTACGGATCACCGCCCGGCTGCAGCGACTCGGCGGCCGGGGGCGGTGGATAGCCGGCGGGATACTGGTGGCCGGACTCGGCTTCCTGCCACCCCTGTTGGTGCCCGGGCCGATACCGGTGCTGCTGGCCGTGGTGCTGCTGCGGATCGGCGTGATGGTCGCCCAGCCCTTCGTGCTGGAGCTGATACCGGCATTCGGCCGCGATCGGCTCACGGGCACCTACTACGGAGTCTTCTACCTGGTCTCCGGCCTCGCCGCCGCCCTCGGCAACGCGGCGGTCGGCTGGGCCATGGACGCCGCCCGCTGGGCGCCCTGGCTGCTCTGCGGCGCCCTCGGCCTGGCCTGCGCAGCCGCGGTGGCCCGCCTGCGCGGATCCCTCCCCGAACCGAACCCACCCATCGGAGCACCGACTTGAGCACCTCTACGCATGACGAGGCCGGCAGTGGCAACCTGCTGACCGACACCCCCGAGCTGTACGAACTCCGCTTCCCCGACCCCGGCCACCTGGCCGCCCGCTGGGCCGAGGCCGTGCTCCGCGACCACGGCGCCGGCCCCCGGGTGCTGGACCTCGGCTGCGGCACCGGCCGGGACGCCGCCTGGCTGCACCGCACCGCGGGCCGCGAGGTGGTCGGCCTGGACAGCTCCCCGGCCATGGTCGAGCACGCCCGCACCCACCACCCCGGCCCCGAGTACCTGCTCGGCGACATGCGCGAACTCGACCTGGGGGAGCGGCGGTTCGACGCCGTGCTCTGCCTGGACAGCGCCCTGCTGTACTGCCACACCAACGCCGACCTGGACGCCCTGCTCACCCGGGTCCGCGCCCACCTCGCCCCCGGCGGCCTGCTGGTGGCCGAGATGCGCAACGGCGCCTACTTCCTCGGCCGCACCGACCTGTTGGACGGCGTCCGCACCGACACCGTCGAGCACCAGGGAGTCCACTACACCTCCAGCACCACCCTGCGGATCGACCACGGGGCCCAACTCCTGCGCCGCACCCGGGCCTGGAGCACCGAGCACGGCCCGGTCGCCGTCCAGCACTCCGCCTGGCGGCTGCTCTTCCCGCAGGAGCTGCGGTACCTGCTGGCCGCCCACGGCCTGGAGGTGCTCGCCCTCTACGACCGCCCGGGCCCCCGCACCGAACCGGCCTGGACCGAGGGTGCCGAGGCCGCCACCAGCGCCGACTCCGACCGGGTCCATCTGATCGCCCGACTCGTCAACACCCCTGAGGAAGACCGATTTTGACGCACCGTCCGATATCCCGCCGCACCGTCCTGCTGGCCTCCGCCGCCACCCTCGGGGCCGCCGGCTGCTCCCGGGCCGACGCGCCCACCGCCTCGGACGCCGCCGCCACCCTCCCCCGCAGCGGCGGCCGCCTGCGGGCGGTCTTCGCCGGCGGCGGCACCAACGAGACCCTCGACCCGCACCTGGCCAACCTCTTCGTGGACGCCGCCCGGGCCAAGGCGCTCTACGACAAGCTCGCCGACTCCGGCTCCGACCTGGCCGCCGTGCCCCGCCTGGCGGCCGGCTGGGAGCCCAACGCCACCCTCGACACCTGGACGGTGCGGCTGCGCGAGGCGGTCTTCCACGACGGCCGTCCGGTCACCGCCGCCGACGTGCTGTACAGCTACCACCGGATCGCCGACCCCAAGAAGGCCTTCCGGGCCCGGGCCTCGCTGGAGCCGGTCGACCTGGCCGCCAGCCGGGCGGTCGACCCCGCCACCGTGGAGTTCCGCCTCAAGCGCCCGTACGCCGAATTCCCCAACGTGCTGGCCGCGTTCGGCGCCTACATCGTCCCGGAGGGCACCCAGGAGTTCAGCGCGCCGGTCGGCTCCGGGCCGTTCCGCTTCGTCTCCTTCAAGCCCGGCGGCTCGCTGCTGGTCCGGCGCAGCCCCGACTACTGGGAGGGCGCCCCGCACCTGGACGAGCTGGAGCTCCTGGTGGCCAACGAGGAGTCGGCCCGGATCGGCGCCCTGCTCGGCGGACAGGCCGACTACGCCCACGAGTTGCACCCCGCCACCGCCCGCGCCCACGAGGGCAGGGGGAGGATCGAGGTGGTCCGGCTGCGCAACTCCACCATGCAGGGCTTCGCGATGAAGACCGACCGGCCGCCCTTCGACGACCCCCGGGTGCGGAAGGCCTTCTTCCTGCTCGCCGACCGCAAGGAGCTGGTGGACGGCGCGCTCTCCGGCGCGGGGGAGACCGGCAACGACCTCTTCGGCAAGGGCGCCAGGTACTACGCCTCCGAACTCCCGCAGCGCGTCCAGGACCTGGACCGGGCCAGGGCCCTGCTCAGGGAGGCCGGACGGGAGGAGCTCAAGGTCACCCTGGACACCTCGCCGGTGGCGGCCGGCTTCGTCGAGGCGGCCGGGATCCTCAAGGAGCAGGCCGCCAAGGCCGGGGTCACCGTCGAGGTGAAGGTCGGCAACAAGGACACCTACTGGAAGGACGTGCTGGACGGCGGGGTCCTGGCCTCCTACCGCTCCGGCGCGATGCCGATCGAGGCCCACGTCTCCCAACGCCTGCTCTCCGACTCCACCACCAACGCCACCCACTGGCGCCACCCGGACTTCGACGAGCTCTACCGCCAGGCCCAGTCCACCCGCGACGAGGCGGCCCGCACCGCGCTCCACGGGCGGATGCAGCGCCGCCTCCACGAGGAGGGCGGCTTCCTGGTCTGGGGCTTCGCCGACTGGATCGTGGCCACCGCCCCGAAGGTCCGGGGCGTCTCCCACGAGGCCCCGGCCAACACCCTGGACTGGGCCCGGTTCGACCGCGTCTGGCTGGCATGAGCCGCACCGTCAAGGGGAGTTGGCTGATCGGACGGCTGCTGCTCGGGGTGGTCCAGTCGGCGGCGGTGCTGGTCCTGGTCTTCCTGCTCACCGAGGCCCTGCCCGGCGACGCCGCCGTGGCCCTGGCGGGGGACAGCCCCGACCCCGAGCGGATCGCCCGGCTGCGTGAGGCGATGGGGCTCGACCACCCACCCGTGGAGCGCTTCCTCGACCGTCTCGGCGGGCTGCTCCACGGTGACCTCGGGCACTCCCTGGTGACCGGGCGCCCGGTCGGCGACTACCTCGCCGAGGGCCTGGGCACCACCCTGCTGCTGGCCGCCCTGGTGCTGCTGCCGCTGGTGCCGCTCGCCGTCTGGCTCGGCATGCGGGCCGCCCGCCGGGAGGGCGGCCCGCTGGACCGGCTGATCGGCTCCACCACCCTCGCGGTCTACGCCGCACCGGAGTTCGCGCTGGGAGTGCTGCTGGTCACCGTCCTCTCGCTCCACCTCGGCTGGCTCCCGCCCACCGCCGTCGGCGGCATCGGGGCCGATCCGGCGGTCCTGGTCCTCCCGGTCCTGGTGCTGCTGGCCCGGCCGGTCTGCTCGATCAGCCGCCTGGTCCGGGCCGGGATGATCGAGGCCCTGGCCCGCCCGTACGTCCGCCAGGCCCGCCGCTACGGCGTGCCCGAATGGCGGGTGCAGTGGCTGCACGCCCTCCCCAACTCCCTTGCCCCGGCGGCCCAGCAGCTGGCCCGCACCTGTGACTGGCTGCTCTGCGGCGTGGTGGTGGTCGAGTCGCTCTTCGTGCTGCCCGGCCTCGGCGGCGTCCTGCTGGACGCCGTCGCGGCCCGGGACGTCCCGGTGGTCCAGGGCCTGGCCGTGGTCTTCGCCCTGCTCGCGGTGGTCCTCAACCTGGCCGCCGACCTGACGGCCCGCCGCCTCGCGCCCCGGGCGGAGGTGACGGCATGACGGCCCCGCCCACCAGGACCGGCCCGGGCCGCTACCTGCTGGGCGCCGCGCTGGTCGCGGTCCCGCTGGTACTGGCGGTGGCCGGCCCCTGGCTGGCCGGGGAGGCCGGGCCGCGCGGGGTGTCGTACGCGGCGGCGGGCCCCGGCCACTGGCTGGGCACCGACTTCACCGGCCGCGACGTCGTCCGCCAACTCCTGCTCGGCGGATGCTCGGTGGTGCTGGTCGCGCTCGCCGCGACCGCCCTGGTCTACGCCCTCGCCCTCCCGGTCGGGCTGGCCGCCGCACTCAGCGGGCGGCGCTGGGTGGAGGAGCTGCTGATGCGGCCGCTGGACGTGCTGCTCGCGGTGCCCTCGCTGATCCTGGTCCTGCTGGTGGCCGCCGCGCTGGAGCCCGGCCCAGGCGGTCTGGCCCTGCTGGTCGCCCTGGTCGCGGTGCCGGACGCGGCCCGGGTGGTGCACGCCGCCGCCGTGGAGGTGGCCGCCCGGCCGGTGGTCGAGGCGATGCGGATGCACCGCGAGTCCCGGGTGCGGATCGCCCTCGGCCACACCGTCCGCGAACTGCGCCGCACCCTGGCGGCGGACGCGGGCACCCGCCTGGTCGGCTCCCTCTACCTGGTGAGCACCGCCGCCTTCCTCGGCGTCGGCGTGGCCCCGGACGCCGCCGACTGGGCGGTCATGGTGGACCGCAACCGCCCCGGCGTCGACCTCCAGCCCTGGGCCGTGGCGCTGCCCGCCGCCCTGATCGCCGCCCTCGCGATGGGCACCAACCTGCTGCTCGACGCGGCCCTGCACGGACGGGACGGACGACGGTGAACGAGCTCCTGGCGGTGGAAGCCCTGCGGATCGAGGTGCCCGGCCGGGTGCTGGTCGACGGCCTCGGCCTGACGGTCCGTCCGGGCGGGGTGACGGCCCTGCTCGGCGCCTCCGGCAGCGGCAAGACCACCACCGGCCTGGCCGTCATCGGCGAACTCCCGCCCGGCGCCCGGGTCTCGGGCACGATCCGCACCCCGCCCGGCCCCGTCGGCCACCTCCCGCAGCACCCGGCCACGGTCCTCAACCCGGCCCGCCGGATCGGCCCCCAACTCCGCGAGCTCGCCGGCCCGGAGGCGGTCACCCGGGCCCTGGCCCGGGCCGAGGTCGAGCGGCCGGAGGACCTGCTGCGACGCTTCCCGCACCAGCTCTCCGGCGGGCAGCAGCAGCGCGTGGTGCTGGCCCAGGCCCTGCTCTCCGGCGCCCGTCTCCTGATCGCCGACGAACCCACCACCGGCCAGGACCCGGCCACCCGCGCCTGCCTGCTGGACCGACTCGCGGCCCTGACCCGGGACGGCCTCGGACTCCTGCTCCTCAGTCACGACCTCGACGCGGTACGGCAGTTGGCCGACCACGTGGTGGTCCTCGACGAGGGCCGCCCCATCGAGTCCGGCCCCGCCACCCAAGTCCTCACCCACCCAAAGCACCCCCTGACCCGCCACCTCCTGCACGCGCCCAGTGGCCCGGAGGGCCACCAGGGGCGCGGGGAACTGCGCGAGCCGGAAGACCCCCACCCGTCAACCGGCAACGCACATCCACCCGCAGGCGAGCCCCCGCTCCTCCAGGTCGACCGCCTCACCGCCCACCACCCCGACGGCACCCCGGCGTTGGCGGAGACCTCCCTCACCCTCGCCCCCGGCGAGTGCCTCGCCCTCACCGGCCGCTCCGGCAGCGGCAAGACCACCCTCGGCCGCTGTCTGGCCGGCCTCCACGCCCGCCACCGCGGCACCGTCCGCCTGGACGGCCACCCCCTCCCGCCCTCCCTCCGCTCCCGCAACGCCACCCAGACAGCCGCCGTCCAGTACGTCTTCCAGGACGCCCGCGCCGCCTTCGACGACCACTGCCCGGTTCTCCACCAGGCGGCCCGCGCCGCCGTCCGCCTGCACGGCCTCTCCACCCGCGCGGCCCGCGCCGAGGCCGCCGCGCTCTTCGCCGCCCTCGGCGTCCCGCCCGACGGCCGGGCCACCACCCTCTCGGGCGGCGAACTCCAGCGCGCCGCCCTGGCCCGCGCCCTGCTCGCCCGCCCCCGGGTCCTGGTCTGCGACGAGATCACCTCCGGCCTGGACGCCCCCAGCCGGGCCCGCGTCCTGGACCACCTCGCCGAACTCCGCCACCGCACCGGCCTGGCCGTCCTCCTGATCACCCACGAGAAGCCCCTCGCAGAAGCCCACCGTGAGCTAGCCCTCCCCTACCATGCCGCCTGACACCCCGACCTCCGGCTCCCGCAGCATCGCCAAGTACGCGCTCCGCGCGATCGGCTCGGCCCCCAGCCGCCGCACGTGCGGGCCGTCCCACTGCACGTCCAGCACCCGTCCCCCCGCCGCCGCGAACCGCGCCCCCAACTCCGCCACCGCCGCCCGCCCCGCCCCGGGGGAGCGGTGGAACATCGAGTCCAGGCTCAGCACCGACCCCGCCCGCACCCCGTACACCCCGCCCACCAGCACCCCGTCCTCCCAGACCTCCGCGCTCTGCGCCCACCCACCCCGGTGCAGCTCCATCAGCGCATCCGCCAACTCATCCGTCAGCCACCGGGGTTCACGCCCCTTCCGGCACTCCTCCAACACCCTCCCGAAGGACCGGCCCACCGTCAGTTCGAACCCGCCCCGTACCCGCAGCTCCCCGGCCGTCAGGACCGGCCGCGGGTCCGGCGACCACCAGGCCAGCGCGTACGGGTCCTCCCCGCCGACCAGCACCGCCGGGCCGTCCTCCCAGCGCACCTCGTTGAAGGCCGCCACCGCCGGATCACCCGCCGGGAAGGGGAACAGCCCGGCCCGGTACGCCCCGAGCAACGTCTCCGCGTCCAGCGTCCCGCCGAAGGCCACCGGCCCGTCCGCCGGCGCCCCGTCCAGCTCCAACTCCTCCCACCAGGACACCACTTCACCCACCGGCCGTCGGCGGCGCCAGGAAGCCGGACCCGATCAGGTGCTTGAGGTAGCGGTCCAGCAGGGCCGCGTCCACCGGCGGGAAGGTGATCCCGCTGCCGGCCAGCCCGGCGACCAGCTGCTCGCGCCCGAAGCGGGGGAAGGTGCGTTGGAAGTACATCTCGCTGACGGTCAGTTCGGGCCGTCCTGCGCAGCGGTCCACGAACAGCGGCACGAACGGCGTGGCCGGGTGGGTCGGGTGCCCGGCGGCGTACTCGGCGTAGCGGCTGACCCATTCCAGGTAGGGGAGCTCCTCCACCGGGTAGCCGAAGGCCCGCAGCCGGGCGGCGAGTTCGCCGATCATCGGGTGCCCGGGGTCGGTGGTGAGGTGGTACGCCTGGCCGGCGGCCTCCTGGTGGGTGGCCAGGTGGACCAGGGCGCGGGCGAAGCAGTCGGCGGGGAGGAAGTCCAGCGGCAGGTCGACGTCGGGGGCGCACCCCGCGTCGGCGAACAGCCGGATCAGCGCGCACATCTCGGTGCCGGGGTTCATCACCCCGGTGTCCTGGGCGCCGGTCACGTCGTTCAACCGGTGCACCACGACCGGGAGTCCGGCCTCGGCGGCCTGCCGGAGCAGCTCCTCGGCGACCCACTTGGTCTCGGCGTAGCCGACCGAGAGGTGCTCGGGGAAGCCGAGCGGGGTGCGCTCGCCGACCTGCCGCACCCCGGCCGCTCCGTACCCGGCCAGCACCGACATGCTGGAGACGTGGTGCAGCGGGACCCCGCGCGACCACCCGGCGAGGCGGACCAGCTCGCGCACCCCGGCCACGTTGGCGGCGCTCAACTCGCCGTACGGATAGATGAAGTTGACCCGGGCGCCGCAGTTGACCACCAGGTCCATGGTGTCGCCCAGCTCGCCGAACTCCCGCTCGGTCAGCCCGAGCAGCGGCTGCCCGAGGTCACCGAGCACCGGCACCACCCGGGCCGCCTGCGGCCCGTTCAGCGGATCGCGCAGCAGGTGCCGCAGCCCGGCCGCCCGCAGCCGGGCCAGCGCGGCCTGCGGGTCGTTCCCGCGCAGCAGGCAGTGCACCCGGGCGTCGGTGGTGGTCAGCAGCTCGTCCAGCAGGTGGATGCCGCAGAAGCCGGTGGCGCCGGTGAGCAGGATTTCGCGCGGGTGGCGCCAGTCGGGCGGCGGCCCGCCGTCGAGGCGGACCGGGACGCCGAGCACCGCCTCGGCGGCGAAGTCGGTCGGCCGGTCCCCGGAGGCCAGCGTCCCGGCCCGGGCGGCCTGGGTGTGCCGGGTGAACGCGGCCAGCGTCGGCTCCTGGAGCAACGCCCGGGTGAGCGAGCGGAGTTGGCTGACACCGATGCCGAACATGATCCGGGCCCGGGCCAGCATCTCGGTGGCCAGCAGCGAGTCACCGCCGATCACGAAGAAGTCGTCGTCCGGGCCGACCTGCTCCAACTGCAGGATCCTGGACCAGAGTTCGGCCACGCCGGTGCCGAGCATCGAGCTCCGGTCCGCATCGGTGCCGGCCAGTGGCGGGGCGGAGAGCAGCAGGCCGCGGCGGTCCAGCTTCCCGTTGTGGTCCAGCGGCAGCTCGGCCAGCTCGGCCAGCCGGGGCGGGAGCATGTAGCGGGGGAGCCGCTCGGTCAGGTGCGCGCGCAGCTCCTGGCCGGTCACCGGCGCGCGAGTGGTGTAGAAGGCGGCCAGCGCGCCGTCCTCGGGCACCGCCACCGCCTGGTCGACCGCCGGGTGGGCGGCCAGCGCCGCCTCCAGCTCGGCCGGGTCCACCCGGTAGCCGCGGATCTTCACCTGCCGGTCCAGCCGGCCGAGGTACTCCAGCTCGCCGTCGGCACGCCGCCGCCCGAGGTCCCCGGTCCGGTACATCCGGGCCCCGGGGGTGGCCGAGAACGGATCGGGCAGGAAGAGCTCGGCGGTCCGCCCCGGCTGGTGCCAGAGCCCGATCGCCACCCCGGCCCCGCCGATGTACAGCTGCCCGGTCTCCCCGTCCGGGACGGGCCGCAGCCGCTCGTCCAGCAGGTGCACGGTGGCACCGGCCACCGGCCGCCCGATCGGCACCGGGGCGTCCTCCGGCCCGGTCAGCACGGCGGGGGAGAGCTCGCAGAGCGTGGAGGTGATTGTGGTCTCGGTCAGGCCGTACGCGTTCACCAGCCGCACCCCGGGCCGGAGCCGGAACCAGCGGCGGCAGTCCTCGGCCGCGACCGCCTCGCCGCCGACGATCATCAGCCGCAGCCCGGGCGGACGCAGGCCGTCCCGCTCGATGGCGTTCTGGTACTGGTGCCAGTACGCGGGCGTCAGGTCGGTCACCGTGATCCGGTGGGCGGCCAGCCGCCCCCAGAGCTCGCTCGGCGCGCAGCCCCGGCGGTCCGCCAGCACCACGGTGGCCCCGGCGGTGAGCGGCGCGAACAACTGCTCCAGCGAGGTGTCGAAGCCGAGCGCGGCGAGCTGGAACACCCGGTCCGCGGGCGTCAGCCCGTACGCCTCGACCAGCCCGGCGAGCACGGTGGCCAGTGAGCGGTGACTGACCATCACCCCCTTCGGGGCGCCGCTGGAGCCGGAGGTGTAGATCAGGTACGCCGGATCGTCCGGCGCCGGCGGCGGCAGTTCGGGGAGCACCGTCGGGGTCTCCTCCTCGGGGCCGTCCACCGCGAGGGTGTGGTCGGCCAGCCAGGTGTGCGCCGAGTCGGTGAGCACCACGGCGGAGCCCGAGTCCTCGATCAGCCGGGCCAGCCGGTGCCGGGGGAGCCCCGGGTCCAGCGGCAGGAAGGCCGCCCCGGCCCGCAGCACGGCCAGCAGCGCGACCACCAGGTTCGGGCTGCGGTCATGACAGACCGTCACCAGCGGCTGCGCTCCGGGGCCGTGACCGGCCGCGAGGGCGTGTCCGTGTCCGTGCCCGAGCAGCCTGGCGGCCAGCAGATCGGCCCGGCGGTCCAACTCCCCGTAACCGAGCGATCCGTGTTCCGAAATCACCGCCGGATGGTCCGGCATTTCCCGCGCGCGGTCCGCGACGAGTTCCGGTACCGTTCGCACGCCGGGCCCGGCCGGTGAATTCGGCCGGATATCCGTCCAGCTCGCGTCCACCCGCGCCGCGCACTCCTCCGGCGGCCCAGGGGGGCCCGCCGCCCGCCAACCTCGCGGGAGCTCCGACGGCAGGGGCCAGAGGGCGTACTGCCCATGGTCGTTGACCACCGTCACCCGCATTTCACGGTCTGCCACCTTGGCCCTCCCGGTGTGCTCCGGAGCCCCCCGGTGATCTGATTCCGAATATACGCCGTCAAATAACCTGTCAGGTATCCTGGTCGGGAATTCCATTCGTTCTCCGTGCCCAGAGGCCGCGATGACAAGATGGCGTTGGCCGTACCCGGCGCTCTTCCTTCTCGGCTGGATGACGCTCCTGGTGTCGATGTACTACGCGCATCCGGACCAGCGGATCATCTGGTGGACGGGCATCGGCCTGAGCGGCGTGGTGGCCATCGTGCTCGGCACGGTCCGCAACCGCCCGCCGCACCCGCTCCCGTGGTACCTGCTCGCGGCGGCCAACCTCTCCTTCACCGCCGGCGAGGTCGCCGAGGTCGTGCAGACCGAACTGCTCCACCTGGTCAACCCGTTCCCCTCCATCGCGGACGGGTTCTACCTCCTCACCTACCCGCTCTACGCGGCCGGGCTGCTGGTCTTCGTCCGCCGCCGCAGCGCCGGCCGCGACCGCGGCAGCCTGCTCGACGCGCTCACCATCACCGCCGGGTTCGCGCTGCTGCTCTGGATCTACCTGGTGCTGCCCTCCGCGCAGAACTCCGAACTGACGTGGACTCAGAAGGCGTTCTCGATCGCCTACCCGCTCGGCGACATCCTGGTGCTGGCCCTGTTGCTGCGGCTGCTGGTGCCGCACGGGCCGCGCAGCTGGTCGCTGCGGCTGCTCACCGTCGGCACCCTCGGGATGCTCGTCTCCGACATCGCCTTCGGCCTGATCCAGCTGCACGGCATGTGGCGGATCGGCACGCCCGTCGACCTCGGCTGGGCCGCCTTCTACACCGCCTGGGGCGTGGCCGCGCTGCACCCCTCGATGGTCACCATGACCAGGCCCGCACTGCGCGCCCGCACCCCCGACGTGGCCCGCGGCCGGATCGTGCTGCTCACCTCCGCCGCGCTGGTCGCCCCGTCGATCCTGCTGGTGGACGCCTTCGCCGGGGACATCAGCAACGTCGGTGTGGTGGCCGCTTTCTCCGCCCTGCTCTACCTGCTGGTGCTGGCCCGCCTGGCCCTGGTGGTCTCCACCCACCGGGAGGCGGTGGCCCGCGAGCGGGTGCTGAGGGTGGCGGTCAGCTCACTGGCCGCCGCCACCCGGGTGGAGGAGGTCACGGTGGCACTGCGGGCCGCAGGGGCCGCGCTGCCCCCGGCCGAGCCGCGCCGCCGGGTGCTGCTCGGGCTGAGCGACCACGGCCGGGTCCGGTTCCAGCTCGCCCACGGCCGGGACGGCGACTGGCCGCTGCTCCAAGTACCGCGCGCCGTCCACCTGTTGGCCGCCACCAAACGCACCCACCAGTGCCGGGCCGCCGACCTCGGCGCCGAACTCTCCCGGGAGCTGGCGGGCGCCCCGCACGCGCTGGTCTGCCCGCTCGCCCTCCAGGACCGCCCGACCGGCGACCCGCTGATCGGCGTCCTGATCGTCGGCGGCGCCGAGCAGGAGCTGACCGCCCTCACCGACACCCTCGGCGCACTCACCTCGCAGGCCGCGCTGGCCCTGGAGCGGATCACCCTGAGCCAGGAGGTCAACCGCCGCAACAGCGAGGCCTACTTCCGCAGCCTGGTGCAGAACGCCTCCGACGTGATCCTGATCCTCGACGAGGACGACCGGGTCCGGTACGCCTCCACCTCGGCCGACCGGGTGCTCGGCCACCCCGGCCTGGTGGGCTCCCCGATCGTCGCCCTGGTGCCCTCCGAGGAGGCGCTCGCGGTGGTCGGCGCGCTGGAGAAGATGCGCGGCCCGAGCGCGCGCGAGCGCCAGGAGCACTGGCGGATGCTGCGCCACGACGGCGTGCAGATCGAGGTCGAGGTCCGGCACAGCGACCTGCGGGCCGACCCGACCGTGGCCGGCCTGGTGCTGACCCTGCGGGACGTCACCGAACAGCGCCAGCTGGAGCGGGAGCTGAGCCACCGTGCCTTCCACGACTCGCTCACCGGCCTGGCCAACCGGGTGCTCTTCCACGACCGGGTCACCCAGGCCTTCCGGCGCGGCGAGCGCGGCGGCCGGGCCGCCGGGGTGCTGCTGATCGACATCGACGACTTCAAGGTGGTCAACGACACCATGGGCCACAGCGTCGGCGACGAACTCCTGGTCGCCGTCTCGCTCCGGCTGGCCACCATGGCCCGGGCCTCCGACACCGCCGCCCGGCTGGGCGGCGACGAGTTCGCGGTCCTGCTGGAGGACGCCCTCAGCCCCGCCGACGCGGAGGGCTTCGCCGAGCACGTGATCCGCGCCTTCGACGAGCCGTTCCGGCTCAGCGGCGGCCCGCTGAACGTCTCGATCAGCCTGGGGGTGGCCACCACCGAGGACAGCGGCGACTCGGCCGAGCTGCTCACCCACGCCGACCTGGCGATGTACGCGGCGAAGGCGGCCGGCAAGCGGCAGTGGCGGCGCTTCCAGCCGTCCCTCCAGGAGGGCATGCTCGAACGCCACGAGCTCCAGGAGAGCCTGCACAGCGCCGTCGCCGGGTCCGCCTTCAACCTGCTCTACCAGCCGATCGTGGCGCTCGACACCGGCGGTCTGGAGGGCTTCGAGGCACTGGTGCGCTGGCCGCACGAGAAGCGCGGGCTGGTGCCGCCGGAGCAGTTCATCACGCTGGCCGAGGAGAGCGGGCAGATCGTCCCGCTGGGCGCCTGGGTGCTCCGCCGGGCCACCGCCGAGGCGGCCCACTGGTGGCCGGCCGGGCCGGTGGGGTCGGGTGGCCGCGGCGATCGGTACATCAGCGTCAACGTCTCGGCCCGTCAGTTCCGCGACCCGGGCTTCGTCGACGTGGTCCGGGAGACCCTCGACCAGGTCGGCATGGCGCCGGGCTCGCTGGTCCTCGAGTTGACGGAGAGTGTGCTGATGCGCCGGGACGACCGGGTCCGCGCGGACCTCATGGCGCTCAGCGAACTCGGCGTCCGCCTCGCCATCGACGACTTCGGCACCGGGTACTCCTCGCTCAGCTACCTCCGCGAGTTCCCGATCACCATCCTGAAGATCGACAAGTCCTTCATCGACGGCCTGGACGGCTCCCCGCAGCAGTACGCCCTGGTGGAGGGCATCACCAGGATCGCCGAGACCCTGGGCGTGCGGGTGATCGCCGAGGGCATCGAGACCGCCCGCCAGCGCGAGCTGCTGGTCAAGATGGGCTGCCCGCTCGGCCAGGGCTACCTCTTCGACCGCCCGATGGAGCCGGAGCGGGTCGAGTCCCTGGTGCGCGAGGGCGCCGACTACCGGTCGCTGACGGGCTCCGGAACCCCCTGAGCCCGATGGGGCCGTCGGCTAGGATCGCGGCCATGCCAGCGCCCAGCCAGTCACCGAGCCACGGCCGTCGCCGCGGCGACGCGGTGGGCTGGTGGGCGGCGCTGCTCCTGGTCCTCACCGTCGCGCTCTCGCACGGCCTGGGCGCCGAGGGCCCCTCGGGCCACCACCTGGCCGGAGTGGTCGTCCAGGCCCACGGCCACGGTGACACCGGCGGCCACGACCCCGGCCACCACGAGGGCGGCGGCTCCGACTCCTCCGAGGACGGGCACGGCATGCACGCCTGCCTGTCCGGACAGCCGGACCAGGGGGTCGACCTGCCCGCACCGGGCGCCGCCGTGACCCTCGCCCTGCCGGAGCCGGACGGGCTCCGCCACGCCGTCGGCGCGGTCGAACGGGCCGAGGCCAGGCCACCACCGGCTGACGGACCCTCACCCGGCAGACTGCGGATCTAGCAGGGCCCACCCGCGCGGCGTTCCACCTCTGGACGCTGGGCGGGTCGCGCCCTGCTCCGCCGTGCCCGCGTGCCGTCCCGCGATGTCCGCACGTACCGGAGCTCCGGAACACTGATTGCCAGATACCCCCCGGGGGTATAACTTAGCCATCGTCCGAGAGGGCGAACGAGAGCACGGGGAGAGCTCATGAACCAGCACCAGCACCACATGCACCACGGGCACCAGGCCGGCGGCGGTAGTTGGCGGGGCGCGGCGCAGGCGACCCTGCACTGCCTCACCGGCTGCGCCATCGGCGAGGTGCTCGGCATGATCATCGGAACCGCCTTCGGGCTCCACAACGGTGCGACCGTGGTCATCTCGATCGCCCTGGCCTTCGTCTTCGGCTACGCGCTCACCATGCGGGGAGTCCTGAAGGCCGGGCTCGACCTGGGCAGCGCGCTGAAGGTCGCGCTGGCGGCCGACACCGTCTCGATCGTCGTGATGGAGATCGTGGACAACTCGGTCATGGTCGGGGTGCCGGGGGCGATGGACGCGGGTCTGGACAGCGTGCTGTTCTGGATCTCACTGGCGATCTCCCTGGTGGTGGCCTTCCTGCTGACCGTCCCGGTGAACCGCTGGCTGATCGCCCGCGGCAAGGGCCACGCGGTGGTGCACGCCTACCACGGCGGCGGCCACGAGGGTCACGCCGGCCACGAAGGGCACGCGGGTCACGAAGGGTACGAAGCCCACGAGGGGCATCACGGTCACGAGGGTCATCACGGTCACGAGGGCCACGCGGGCCATGAAGGCCACGAGGGGCACCAGCACCACCAGCACCACTGACACCCGGCCTACCAGCACCAGTAAGGACACCACCGTGCACCCCGAGCCCCGCCGCCGCCGAGCCCCCGTGAGGGTGCTGCTCGTCCTGGTCGCGCTGCTCGGGGTGCTCGGCATGCACGGTCTCGGCGCGGTGCCCGCCCCGGCGGTGGTCGCGACGACGGGGGAGGAGCACCACGGGCGGCACGAGGCTCCCCAGGGCGGCGGTGGGCACGACCTGCACGCCGGGCCGATGTGCCTGGCGGGGGCGGTGGCCGCGCCGTTCGTCCCGCCGTCGCCCGGGGTGTCGCCGCTCGGGTCGGTGGCCCGGGAGGCCCGCCTGGCGGGCGGGTTGACAGGTAGTCGGCCGGAGGGCGGCCGGGCGCCGCCCGGCCTGGCGGAGCTGCAGGTCCTGCGCAGATAGGGGCGGCGGGTCGACCCAGCCAACCCGATCGATCCGACCGCAGGAGAACCAACACCCATGAACAGCAAGCTGATCCGTCGTACCTCGCTCGCCACCGCCGCGCTCCTCGCGGGTGGTCTGCTGCTGACCGCCTGCGACAGCGGCGGCGGCAGCGGCAGTGGCTCCGGGCACGCGGGCGGCCACGCAGGCGTCTCGGCCACGGCCTCGCCGACCGCTCCGGCGGCCGCCTCCGCGAAGCCGTACAACGCGACCGACCTGGCCTTCGCGCAGGGGATGATCCCGCACCACCGGCAGGCGCTGGAGATGGCCGAGCTGGCCGGCACCCGGGCCGCCGCGCCGGAGGTGAAGCAGCTCGCCGAGCGGATCCGCACGGCGCAGGACCCGGAGATCGCCACCATGTCCGGCTGGCTGACCACCTGGGGCGAGCAGGTGCCGCAGGCGGGCGGCGGTCACGCCGGCCACGGTGCCGGGGCGGGCGGCATGATGACCGAGGCCGAGATGGCCTCGTTGAAGGACGCCACCGGGGCGGCCTTCGACCGGGCCTTCCTGAAGCTGATGGTGGCTCACCACGCCGGTGCGGTCACGATGGCCGAGGAGGAGCGGGCGAAGGGCGTGTACAGCCCGGCGAAGGAGCTGGCCGGGGCCGTGATCAGCGGCCAGAGCGCCGAGATCGCGACCATGAACGGGCTGCTCGCGAAGGGCTGATCCCAGGAGGGCGGGGCGTCGGTGTCGGCGCCCCGCCCGGTGTGACGCGGGTCATACGATCGGGCCGATGAGTCCGGGACCGTCCGGCGGTCATGACTCATGAGAACGCGGATCGCGTACGGCACGAGAAGACAGGAACACCACCATGGCCGAGAACACCGTGAAGGGCCCCGCCAGCTACTTCCCCTCCATCGAGAAGAAGTACGGCCGCCCGGTCGCCGAGTGGCAGGAGCTGATCCGAAGCTCCCCGCTGACCAAGCACATGGAGCTGGTCGCCTGGCTGAAGTCCGAGCACGGTCTCGGCCACGGCCACGCCAACGCCCTGGTCGCCGCCACCCTCGCCGAGGGCAAGTAGCCGACGGGTCAGAGGAGTTCGAGCGGGCGTCCGCAGCGGAGGTTCCAGCGCCCGGTGCGGCCGGTCAGTTCGGTGGCGGTGAGCGGGGGGACGTCGATCCGCCAGAAGGAGGCCGGCGGGGCGCCGAGGGCGTGCAGGGCGGCGGCGCGCACCAGCTCGGGTTCGGCGACGGCCAGGACGCGGCCGTCGGGGTGGGCATCGGCCAGCGCGTCGAGCCAGGCGGCCATCCGCGCGCAGAGGGCGGTGAGCGGTTCGCCGCCGTGCGGGGCGGCCTCCGGGTCGGCCAGCCACTGGGCGAGGGCGGCCGGTTCGGTGGTTGTCAGCTCCTCCAGGGTGCGGCCGCGCCAGCGGCCCATCGACCAGGCCGCCAGGGCGGGCTCGGCGGTGGCCGGGAGGCCGAGCGCCTCGGCGGTCTCCCGGCAGCGGGCGGTCGGGGAGTGCACGCCGGTGCGGAAGTTGACGGAGTGACGGTCGGTTCGGAGCCGGGCCCCCGCCTCGGCCGCCCGGGCCCGTCCGGACGGGTCGAGACCTGCGCCGTCCTCGAAGGCCGCGGCCCGCAGCTCGGCACCGATGGCCGGTGAGATGAACGTCACCCGCGTGGTCACCCGTCACTCCCGTTCTGTCCAACTGCCGTCCCCCGACGCGGGATCGCGATCGGAGCGGCGCATTTCGCCGACGCCCGCGCCGTCCCGCACTCCCTTGGCCGCCGCACCCGAATGGCGGTACGGTTCGCAGCGACATGACGACGGCAGGACGGAAGCCGGTGGGAAACCGGCACGGTCGCGCCACTGTATGCCGACAGCGACCCACCTAGGTGCGGGAGTTGGCGGTGAGTCAGACCCGATGGCCGTCGTTCGAGCTCCAACAACCGGGACGCGAGTTCCCCCAAGGAGGTCCTGCCATGGCACAGGCCATCGTCTCCCCCGCCACCGAGGTGGCCGGGAGCCTTCCCGTTCGGGCGATCCTGCCCTGGGCGGCGTTCGTCGGCACCCTGATGCTCGTCGCGCTCTACTTCGTGGGCGCCGAGCAGGGCGCCACCTCCGTCTTCTCCGGTGCCGGTGTGCACGAGTGGGTGCACGACGCCCGCCACCTGCTCGGCTTCCCCTGCCACTGACGGAGCGCCACGTAACATGCCTGCCTCAACTGTCAGAAACCTCCTGGTCCGCGGCATGCTCGCGGGCCTGCTCGCCGGAGTGATCGCCTTCGCCTTCGCCTTCTTCGTGGGGGAGGGGCCGGTCGACCAGTCGATCGCCCAGGAGAGCGCCGCCTCGGCACCGCAGCACGTCCACGGCGGTGGCGACGCCGCCGCCCCGGCGGCTCCGGCCGCCGAGGAGGAAGAGGAGCTGGTCAGCCGGTCGCTGCAGTCGACCGCCGGACTGGCCACCGGTGTCCTGGTCTACGGGGTCGCGCTCGGCGGTATCGCCGCTCTGGTGTACAGCTTCGCGCTCGGCCGGATCGGCCGCTTCTCGCCCAGGGCGTCCGCCGCCCTGGTGTCGGCGGCGGCCTTCACCACCGTCTACCTGGTGCCGTTCCTCAAGTACCCGGCGACGCCGCCTGCGGTCGGCAACCCGGACACCATCGGGAAGCGCACCACGCTGTTCTTCCTGATGGTGCTGCTGAGCGTGCTGCTCGGGGTGGCGGCCCTGATCCTGGGCCGCCGTCTGGCGCCGAGGCTGGGCAACTGGAACGCCTCGGTGGTGGCCGGCCTCGCCTTCGCGGTGCTCGTCACCCTGGCGTTCGTCCTCCTGCCGGGCAACGGCGACGCGATCAAGGAGACCTTCCCGGCCGCCGTGCTCTGGAAGTTCCGGGTCGCCACCCTCGGCATCCAGGCCGTCCTGTGGACCGCCTTCGGGCTGGTCTTCGGCCAGCTGGCGGAGCGCCTCCTGGCACCCCGTCAGGCCCCGGCCGCCCCGGCCGCGGCAGCCGTCCCGGCCGCCTGAGCCACCCGCACCACCCGCACCACCCCTCGGGGCCTGCCGCACGCGCGACCGTCGGCAGGCCCCGAGGCACGTCCGGCCCCGGACCACCGTGCCGGCTGGCTCCCGGGCCTGTGGCTCGCTCTCGTGCGTCGGTGGCGACCACCAGGAAGTCCGTCATGCTCCGAGGGCAGGACTCCGCCGGGCGGCTGACTCTGGGTCAGCCGCCCGGCGGGGGTGGGGTGGGGCGGGGTCAGGCGGCGTTCGCTCCGCGACGCAGGCCGAGCAGCAGGTCGATGACCAGGAAGGCCAGCAGGGAGAGGCCGAACAGCGGGACGAACCAGCCGATCGGGATCGCCAGCAGGACGAGCACCACCGCGGCGACCGGGTTCTGCCGCCAGGCGCCCCGGGCGTAGGGGCGGCCCATCAGGCCGCCGGCCGGGCGGCGCTGCCACCACATCCGGTAGCCCAGCAGGATCAGGGTGATCACCGCGAGGCCGAGGGCGACCAGCACGATCTGGTTGACCAGGCCGAAGGCGAGGCCCATGTGGAGGTCGATGCCGTAGCGGGTGAGCTTGGCGGCCAGCGGGTAGTCGGCGAAGTCCAGCCGGGCGGTGATGTGCCCGGAGACGGGGTCGACCGCGATCTGGTCCAGGCGGTCGGGCACCTGACGGTCGATCTCCTTGACCGTGTAGGCCTTGCCGGCCTTCGCGGGCGGCGTGATCTCCAACGGGCCGTTCAGCCCGGCGCCCTGGGCGGTGGTCAGCACCTGGTCCAGGCCGACCGAGGCGGGCGCGGCCGCGTCACCGGAGCCGGCGGAGGAGCCCGCGTCACCGGAGCCCGCCGCCTGGTGCCCGGCGTGCTCGGCGCCGACGGTGGTGGAGAGCGCGGGGGTGGACCAGCTGAGCGAGGTGCGCAGGTCCTCGACGTTGGCGCCCGCGTAGGTGGACCAGGTCAGTCCGGTGGCGGAGAGGCCGAGCAGGCCGATCGCCGCCCAGAGGCCGACCGCGCCGTGCCAGGAGAGGGTGCGACGGCGTCCCGTCACCCCCGCCGCCGCGCCCGGCCGCAGGTAGCGCTTGCGGCGGCGGCCGATCCAGAGCGCCACCCCGCCGAGCACCACGACCCAGAGCCAGCTGGCGGCCAGCTCGCTGTAGAGCCGGCCGGTCTCGCCGAGCAGCAGGCTGGTGTGCAGCTTGTCGAGCGTGGCGCGCAGCGGCAGGGCCCCGGTGGAGCCGTAACTCTCCATCGTGCCTTGGACCTTGGCGGTGTACGGGTCGACGAAGACGGCCAGCCGGTTGCCCTCGGCCACGTTCGGCGAGTTGAGCAGCACCTGGGTGGTGGCCTCGCGGTCCTCGTAGGTGCGGACCACGGCGAGCTTGCCCTCGGGGTGGGCGGCGGTGGCGGCGGCCACCTGCTCGGAGAGCGGCCGCGGCGCGCTGCCGACCTGGGAGACCGTCAGTTGGTCGGAGTAGAGGACCTTCTCGATCTGGTAGGAGGCTCCGTACAGGACGCCGGTGCAGGCGGCGACCAGCAGGAAGGGCGCTATCAGGACGCCGGCGTAGAAGTGCAGGCGCAGCAGGAGCGGGCGCAGGCCGACCCAGAAGGGCGGTCTCGAGGGCGGCGGCGTCGCCGCGGCGGCGGGCGGTGCTTCGATGTCGGACAGCATGGAGGCAGCTCTCTCCGGCTCGGAGGTGACGTGGCACGGGCAGTGCGCAGCGGCGGACACCGGGGCGGCCTGAGGGCACGTCACGGCGGAGTGCGGGTCCGGCCGGTGTGCACGCCGGAAGGATCGCACCGGGGCGGGAGACCTGCCCATGAACCGGACCCGTGCTGCGTCATAACGGGACGCTCGGTCGGTTTTCTGGTGCGGCAGTGCGTACCGGAAGCGCGTGGGACTGCAGTGAACGTCACAGGTCAGCGCGCCCGCGGGTGGACCGGCAGGGCGCCGGGCGGATCGTTCGGGTACCCCAGGGGACCTGACGGAGTGTCCGGAGGGAGGGTTTTGCCCATCCGTTACCACCCTGGTGTGGGCATCAGCTGAGGCATGCCTTACTTTACTTGTGGGTGAGGGTGGCCTAAGTGCCCCTCACCCTCCCTCATGCCCGTCCCCCGCCCGTGGAGTCCGCTGATGTCCGTCCGTCGTCCGTACCTCGCCGCGCTGGTCACCGTCGCCGTGGCCGGGGTCGCGCTGACCGCCTGCACCGAGCAGAAGAAGGACGTCTCCGCCGACGGTGCCGTGCAGGTGAACGCGTCCGACTCGGCGTGCGAGGTCTCGAAGACCACCTTCGCGGCCGGCCCGGTCAACTTCTCGGTCACCAACAAGGGTTCGAAGGCCACCGAGGTCTACGTCTACGCGGCCGGCGACAAGATCGTCACCGAGCGGGAGAACATCGGCCCGGGCACCAAGGCGACCATCACCGCCGAGATCAAGGCCGGCGAGTACGAAATCGCCTGCAAGCCCGGCATGGTGGGCGACGGCATCCGCCAGAAGATCACCGTCACCGGTGACGCGGCGCAGGCCAAGAGCGACCCGCGGCTGACCGCGGCGGTCGCCGAGTACCGCAAGTACGTGCAGGAGCAGGCCGACGCCACCATCCCGCTGGCGCAGAAGTTCGCCGACGCGGTGAAGGCCGGCGACGTGGAGGCCGCCAAGGCCGCCTTCGCCCCCTCGCGGACCGGCTGGGAGCGCACCGAGCCGGTGGCGGAGAGCTTCGGTGACATCGACCCGAAGACCGACACCCGTGAGGACGGCCTGGAGCCGGGTCAGGAGTGGACCGGCTGGCACAAGCTGGAGAAGTCGCTCTGGGCCGACGGCAAGATCACCGACGCGGACAAGAAGCTGGCCGACCAGCTGGTCGCCGACCTGACGGACTGGCAGAAGGTGGTCGGCACCGCCGAGATCACCGCCACCTCGATGGCCAACGGCGCCAAGGAGCTGCTGGACGAGGTCGCCACCGGCAAGGTCACCGGCGAGGAGGACCGCTACAGCCACACCGACCTGCCGGACTTCAACGCCAACGTCGAGGGCGCGCTCAAGGCCTACCAGCTGCTCAAGCCGGTCGTCACGGAGAAGGACGCCGAGCTGGCCAAGACCCTGGACCAGGAGTTCGCGGCGCTGAACACCCTGCTCGCCAAGTACAACCAGGGCGGCGTCTGGACCTCCTACGACAAGGTCGGCGACGCCGAGCGCAAGACCTTCTCGGACGCCGTCAACGCGCTGGCCGAGCCGCTCTCCAAGCTCGCCGCCGCGACCGTCGTCAACTGAGGCAGAGGGACTGAGGGACAGTCATGACCGAGCAGCAGCAGGCGGCCGAAACCGCTGAGACCGACGCCGCAGTCGTCACCGGGACCGCAGGAGCTCCTGGCGTCAGCCGCCGGGCCGTGATCGGCTGGGCCGGTGCCGGGGTGGCGCTCGGCGCCGCCGCGGTGGGAACGGTGGCCGCCGCCACCCGGGACTCCGGGGAGGAGGCCGAGGCCGCCCTCAAGGCCGTCCCCGAGGTCTCGTTCTACGGGGAGCACCAGGCCGGCATCGCCACTCCCGTCCAGGACCGGCTGCACTTCGCCGCCTTCGACGTCTCCACCACCAGCCGGGACGCGCTGGTGCGGGTGCTGAAGGAATGGACCAAGGCGGCCGCCGTGATGACCGGCGGCCGCGAGGTCGGCACCGGCGCCACCGGCCTGGCGGAGGCCCCGCCGGACGACACCGGCGAGGCGCTCGGCCTGCCGCCGTCCCGGCTGACCCTGACCATCGGCTTCGGGCCGACCCTGTTCGAGAAGGACGGCGTGGACCGCTTCGGCCTCAAGGCCAAGCGGCCCGAGGGCCTGATCGACCTGCCGCCCTTCCCGCACGACAATCTGGACCCGGTCCGCAGCGGTGGCGACATCTGCGTGCAGGCCTGCGCCGACGACCCGCAGGTCGCCGTCCACGCGATCCGCAACCTGGCCCGGATCGGCATGGGCGTGGTGAACGTCCGGTGGTCCCAGCTCGGCTTCGGCAAGACCTCCTCCACCACCCCGGACGCGCAGACCCCGCGCAACCTGATGGGCTTCAAGGACGGCACCCACAACATCGCGGGCACCGACGACAAGACCCTGTCCGAGCACGTCTGGGCCGCGCCCGGCGACGGCCAGGACTGGATGACCGGCGGCTCGTACCTGGTGGCCCGCCGGATCCGGATGCACATCGAGACCTGGGACCGCACCCCGCTCAAGGAGCAGGAGGACATCTTCGGGCGCACCAAGCGCGAGGGTGCCCCGTTCGGGAAGCAGAAGGAGCACGACGCACCCGACCTCGCGGCCATGCCGAAGGACTCGCACGTGCGGCTGGCCCACCCGGACAGCAACGGCGGGGCCATGCTGCTGCGCCGCGGCTTCTCCTTCACCGACGGCACCGACGGCCTGGGCCGCCTGGAGGCGGGCCTGTTCTTCCTGGCCTACCAGCGGGACACCCGCAAGGGCTTCGTCACCGTCCAGCGCCGGCTGGCCGCCAACGACGCGCTCAACGAGTACATCCAGCACGTCGGTTCGGCGCACTTCGCCTGCCCGCCCGGCGTCCGCAAGCCCGGCGAGTGGTGGGGCCAGTCGCTGCTCGGCTGAGCTTCCCTGCCCCCCGTCACTAGATTCGAATCGGAGGACACGCGCGTGTTCGGCAACTACCTGATCGGCCTGCGCGAAGGTCTGGAAGCCAGCCTGGTGGTCTGCATCCTGATCGCCTACCTGGTCAAGACCGAGCGCCGGAAGGCGCTCCCCCCGGTCTGGACCGGGGTGGGCGTCGCGGTGGCGCTCAGCATGGCCTTCGGCGCGCTGCTCACCTACGGCTCCTCGCAGCTGACCTTCGAGGCCGCCGAGGCGCTCGGCGGCTCGCTGTCGATCATCGCCGTCGGCCTGGTCACCTGGATGGTGTTCTGGATGCGCCGGACGGCCCGTCACCTCAAGACGGAGCTGCACGGCAAGCTGGACGCCGCCGTCGCGATGGGCACCGGCGCGCTGGTGCTCACCGCCTTCCTGGCGGTCGGCCGGGAGGGCCTGGAGACGGCCCTGTTCATCTGGGCCGCCGTGGAGGCCACCAGCGACGGCGTCCGCCCGCTGGTCGGCGCCGCGCTCGGCCTGCTCACCGCGGTGGTGCTCGGCTGGCTGTTCTACCGCGGCGCCCTGAAGATCAACCTGGCCAGGTTCTTCACCTGGACCGGCGGCATGCTGGTGGTCGTCGCGGCCGGCGTGCTCGCCTACGGCGTGCACGACCTCCAGGAGGCCGGCTGGCTGCCGGGCCTGCACACCCTCGCCTTCGACATCAGCTCCACCATCCCGAAGGACAGCTGGTACGGCACCCTGCTCAAGGGCGTGCTCAACTTCCAGCCGGACCCGACGGTGCTTCAGGTCCTGGTCTGGGCGCTCTACCTGGTGCCGACGCTGGCGGTCTTCCTGCTCCCGCAGCGGACCCCGGCCCGGCCCGCCTCCCCGGCGCCCGCGGCCTGACCGCGCTCCTCCCGCCGCCGCGCTCCTCCCGCCGTACCCCGACCCGCCGCGCCACCGTGCGCGGCGGGTCGTCGTGCACGGCGGGTCGTCGCGTCCCAGACTGGTCGGCGGAGGTCCTTCCCATGTCAGACTGGCGTTCCCGCGCGGCCCGAGCCGGTCTGCGGCCGTTCTACCGCCCCGACGGCCGACCGGCCGACCGGGCGCCGGAGCACTCGATGGACCCCCGCTCCGAACGCGGCCAGCAGGAGCCCCGGGTCTCGCTGGAGCGCTCCGTGGTGGACGCCGCGGTCTACCGGGACGGGCACCGGATCGCCGGTGCCGACACCCTGCCCGAGGTCTACCGCCAACTGCCCGGCGAGCCGGGCACCATGGCCTGGATCGGCCTCTACCGCCCCGCCGAGACCCAGGTGCTGGAGGCCGCCGAACGCTTCGGCCTGCACGAGCTGGCCGTCGAGGACGCCATCGTCGCCCACCAGCGCCCCAAGCTGGAGCGGTACGGCGAAACCCTCTTCGTGGTGCTCCGGGCAGCCCGCTACCTGGACGAGAGCGAGCAGGTGGACTTCGGCGAGATCCACCTCTTCGTCGGCCCGCAGTTCGTCCTGACGGTGCGCCACTCGCAGTCCCCGGACCTCTCGGTGGTGCGGCGCCGCCTGGAGGCCGACCCGGAGCTGCTGGCGCTCGGTCCCGAGGCGGTGCTCTACGCCGTGCTGGACGCGGTGGTCGACGGCTACGCCCCGGTGATCGCCGGGCTCCAGCACGACATCGACGAGATCGAGACCGAGGTCTTCGGCGGCGACCCCGGGGTCTCCCGCCGGATCTACGAACTCTCCCGCGAGGTCGTCGAGTTCCAGCGCTCGACCAGGCCGCTGCTCGACATCATGGGCAGCCTGGAGGCCGGCTTCGGCAAGTACGGCACCGACGAGGAGCTCCAGCGCTACCTGCGCGACGTCGCCGACCACGCCACCACCGCCGCCGAACGGGTGGACGGCTTCCGCCAGTTGCTCCAGAACATCCTGCTGCTGAACGCCACCCTGGTCTCCCAGGCCCAGAACGAGGAGATGAAGCAGCTCGCCGAGGCCGGCCACGCCCAGAACAACGAGATCAAGAAGATCTCCTCCTGGGCCGCCATCCTCTTCGCCCCCACGCTGATCGGCACCGTCTACGGCATGAACTTCTCCCACATGCCCGAACTCGAGTGGGTCTACGGCTACCCCTTCGCCGTCGGCCTGATGGCCCTGGTCTGCACCGGCCTCTACCTGGTCTTCAAGCGGCGCGACTGGCTCTGAGGCGGTCCGGTTCCGGGCCCGCGGGCTGGCAGGATGGCGGGGTGGAGAACGCCGCTGAGCTGCCGAACCGGTCCGGGGTGCCCGAGCACGGGCGGGTGCCGAAGTACTACGCCGTGAAGGCGGAGTTGGAGGCCCTGCTGGAGGAGCTGGGGGAGGGCGGGGCGCTGCCGACGGAGCGTGAGCTGGCGGCCAGGTACGAGGTCTCGCGGGAGACGCTGCGGCAGGCGCTGCGGGACCTGCTGATCCAGGGGCGGGTGCGGCGGCGGGGACGGCAGACGGTGGCGGCCGGGCCGAAGCTGGAGCAGCCGCTCTCGCTGGCCAGCTACACCGAGGGGGTGCGGCGGCAGGGGAGGGTGCCGGGGCGGACCCTGATCGGGCTCGAACGGCTGGGGGCCGAGCGGCAGTTGGCGCGGCAGCTCGGGCTGGCGGAGGGGGCGCCGGTCTGGCACCTGGAGCGGGTGCTGCTGGCCGACGGCGAACGGGTCGGCCTGGAGAGCACCTACCTCTCGGTGGCCCGGCTGCCCTCGCTGGAGGAGGAGTTCGACCCGTCCTCCTCGCTCTACGCCTTCCTCACCGAGAAGCTCGGCATCGGCTTCGGCGGCGCGCAGGAGCGGATCGAGACCGTGCTGGCCACCCCGCGCGAGGCCCTGCTGGTCGGGACCCCGCCGGCCCTGCCGATGCTCCTGCTGCACCGCCTCACCCAGGACACCGAGGGCGTCCCGCTGGAGCGCGTCCGCTCGCTGTACCGGGGGGACCGCTTCAGCTTCACCACCCAGCTGGGGCCCGGCGCCTGACGGCCCGTGAGGCAGCTCGCGCGGGCCTTTTCGGTCACAGGAAGATAACGGGTCTGGACCGAAGTTCGGTCGGTGTTCATGCGGGGTACGGCGTCCGGGGGAGACCGCGCCACCGGCCGGCCGGACATTGGTCGGCGCCCCGCCCCGTTCCGACGCTTCCTCAGGAGAACGCTGTGACCGCAGGACTCCCCCGCCGCAGCGTGCTGTTCGGCACCGCCGCCACCGCCGCGGCCGCCCTCACCGCCGGCCCGCTCGCCCGGGCCGCGCTCGCCGCCACCGCCCTCACCCCCAAGGTGCTGGTCATCGGCCTGGACGGCACCATGCTCAACCGGATCAAGGACGCCGACGCCCCCAACCTGGACGCCCTGATGGCGGGCGGCATGACCTCCGCGAGCAGCCTCTACGCCAACCCGATGGCCGAGACCTCCTCCGGCCCCGGCTGGTCCACCATCGCCACCGGCGTCTGGCCCGACAAGCACAACGTCGTCAACAACAACTTCACCGCGCCCAACTTCGCCGCCTACCCGGACTGGCTGACCCGGGTCGAGAACGCCCGCCCGGGCCTGTCCACCTACGTGGTGGCCTCCTGGGCCTCGATCCCCAACACCATCTACTCCTCCAAGGTCGACACCCGGATCGCCACCCCCAGCGCCGAGTACGACACCGGCACCACCTCCCGCGCGGTGGCCCAGCTCCGGGACGCCAACCCGGACGCGGTCTTCGTCCAGCTCGACAACGTGGACCACGCCGGCCACGCCAGCGGCTCGGCCAGCCAGGCCTACCTGGACGCCATCAAGGGGGTGGACGGCCAGGTCGGCCAGATCGTCGCAGCCGTCCGCGGCCGCGCCACGTACGCCCAGGAGGACTGGCTGATCATGGTCACCGCCGACCACGGCCACACCCCGACCGGCGGTCACGGCGGCTCCACCTGGGAGGAGCGGCAGACCTTCCTCATCGCCAACGGCGGTGGGATGGCCGCCGGTTCGGTCCGCTACGACGTGCGGATGGTGGACATCGTCCCCACCGCGCTGGCCCACCTCGGCATCGCCATCGACCCGGCCTGGGGCCTGGACGGCGCCCCGGTCTCCACCCTCACCCCCGACGCCTTCGACTCGCTGCGCCCGCAGCTCACCGGCCGGGTGGACGAGACCGGCATCGCGGCCGGCGTGCTCGGCTTCACCCACACCCCGCCGAGCGGCTGGTCGGTCGACAACTCGGCGATGGGCACCGGCGGGGTCACCGAGTGGCGCGGCTGGTCCTTCACCACGGACGAGTTCTGGACCAAGACCCAGCGCGACCAGTACCGCGAGCTCAACGTCCGCTCCCGGAACGTGTTCGCGGTCGCCGACTCCGACGAGTGGGCCGACAAGTCCTTCTCGGGGAACTACGACACCACCCTGGTCAGCCCCGCCTACCCCGTCTCCGGCCTGACCACCGTCAAGGTCGAGCACACCTGCTACTACCAGCAGGAGGGCGCCCAGACCGCCAAGGTCCTCGCCTCCTGGAGCGGCGGCACCCCCGTCCAGATCGCCTCCTACAGCACCCTGGTGAACGGCCGTCAGACCCTCACCCTGACCGTTCCCGCTGGTGCCACCGACCTGCGCCTGCGGTTCCGCTACACCGGCAGCAACAACTGGTACTGGGTCCTGGACAACGTCCGGGTCTACGGCGCCTGACCGTTCAGGCGGTGGCGGCCTCCAGCTCCCGACGGAAGGTCAGGGCCGGGAGGCCGCCGCTCAGGGTCGTCTCCCCGGTGACGGTGAAACCCGCGCGGGCGAGCACGGCGCGGGAGGCCGCGTTGCCGACGGTGGTGGCGGCCCGCAGCGCGGTCAGCCCGTAGTCGGTCGCGGCCAGGGTGCACAGCCCTCGGACCGTGGTGCCGGCCAGACCGCGGCCGGCCGCCCGCTCCGCCACCCGGTAGCCGAGCTCGGCCTCCCCGTCCGCCACGTCCACCAGGTTGAACCGGCCCAGCACCTCGCCCGTGGCCTCGTCGACCAGCACGTGGAAGTAGCAGACCCCGGCGGTCTGTTCGGCCAGCAGGGCGTGGTGCCGCTCCTCGAAGTGCGCGAAGTACTCGTCGCCCCGGTCCGGCACGGAGGCGGCGAAGTACGCCCGGTTCGCGCGCTCGAAGGCGAGGACGGCGGGGCCGTGGCCGGCCCGGAGCAGCTGGAGGCGGTATGAGTCGAGCACGAGGGGACGGTACGTCATCGGGCCGTCGGGTGCCTCTCCCTTCCGGCGCGGCGATAGGCTCGCCCGCCGGGGCGAGTCCGAGGGGGATGGTGTGACCGAGGTGTGGCGGGCGTTGCTGGTCGGAGTGGGGGAGACCCCCTACGCCGAGCCGGAGTTCGAGCCGCTCGGGGAGCCGGTCGCGGCCGATCTGGCCGCGATGCGGACAGCCCTGGAGGAGTCCGGCTACCAGGTCGACACCGTGGACGGCCTTGCCGGCCGGTCCGCGATCACCACCGCCGTCTACGAGGCCGCCTCCGCCGTGCCCGAGGGCGGCACCCTCCTGCTCTACTTCACCGGCCACGGCGTCCGCCACGGCGACGCCGACTACCTCGTGCCCGCCGACGCCCGCGCTCCGCAGGACGGCAACTGGAGCGCCCCGTACCTGGATTCCCTGCTCCCCGCCGACATCAGCCCCTACCTGGCGCACTGCCGGGCGGGCCTGGTGCTCTGGCTGATCGACGCCTGCCGGGACCCGGTCGACGACGGGCCGGAGGCCTTCGGCACCAGGATCCTCCGGGGCCAGCCGAGCGGGGGCTTCGCCGTCATGGTCGGCTGCTCACCCGGCCAGCGCGGCGGCTTCTCCCCGGAGGGAAGCCACTTCACCCGGGGACTGGCCGAGGCACTCGGCTCGCTCTCCGCGCCCCGGACCGTGGAGGAGGTCCACCGGGCGGCCACCGAGCACACCGCCCGGGCGGCCCGGCGGCAGGGCCTCACCCAGGACGTCTGGATCCGCTACGGCGGGGACCGCGACAGCGAGACCAGGTCGGCCGTGATCTGCGAGGGGCGCCGGCTGCTGGAGGAGTGGCGGGCGGCCGTCACCGACCAGCGGATCTGGGCCCTGGTGCCCCCGGGCACCGACCGCACCGTGGCCAGGCTCCAGGAGCACCTGCTCGACCTGGTCGAGAGCTGCGCCCGCAACGTCCACCGGGCCCAGTCGCAGCTGCCTGACCCGTGGGCCGACGACGACTTCCCCGTCCGGCTGCTGCGCTTCCTCGCCCACCTGCTTCCCGCTGCCCCGGGGACGCTCTCCCCGATCGAGGCGGCAGCGCTGATCGCCGCCCCCTTCCTGCGCGAGGCCGCCTGGGCGGACCGGCTGCACCAGGCCGCCGCGGTCCGACCGCTGTGCGGTGAACGGCTGCCGGAGGCCGGCCAGTTGCGCAGGCACCTGGAGCAGGTGCAGGACCACTACCGCCAGGCGGCCAGGAAGCTGGTGGTCAGTCAGGCCAGGGGGCGGGGCGAGGACGCCACCGCGCTGGGCCTGTGGCTGGTGCACCGGTGGATCGGCGAACGCCTGGAGACCGACGAGACCCCCGTGCCCGCCGAACCGGCAGGCCGGTTCGCCGTCGAGGCCTCGGGCGGCGGCGAACGCTCCGGTGAACTCGCCTCGCTCCTGCGTGACCTGGCCTCCGAGATCGGCCTCGACCTGCCCCGCGAGGGCGGCCCCGACCACGAGCCGCTCCGCTTCCGCCTGGCCGACGGCGAGATCGCCGCACTGCGCTACCGCCCGCTGGCCGCCCTGCTCCGGCTGGCGGCCGCCCTGGCCGCCGACGCGCGGGCCTTCCCCTCGGTCATCGCCGACCACCTGGCCGTCTCCGATCCGGTCACGCCGGGCGAGGTGGTCCGGCTGGTCCGCACCGAACTTGACTGGGAGCGGGACGCCCAGGGCCTGCTCCACCTGCACCTGGTCAGCCCGCACCAGGCCCTGCACGCCGCGATGGCCGAGACCGTCGAACGGGCCGACCGGATGGCCGAGTTCACCGTCCGCCTCAAGCACCGCCTGCCCGAGACGGAGGCGTCCCTGCTGGCGGCCCTCCCGCACCGGGTGACGGACAACCACCTGCGGCCGGGCAGCCGGGACGGGCGGGCGCGGTACGAGACTCCGTTGCTGCGTTTCCAGTTGGCGCAGACGGAGGTGCGGGAGCTGCTGATGGGGCGGCAGCTGTACGGGGAGCCGGAGTTGGCGATCCGTGAGCTGTACCAGAACGCGATGGACGCCTGCCGCTACCGCGAGATGCGCTGGAGCTACCTGCGCGCGAAGGGCCCCGTGCCGGTGCGGTGGACCGGGCGGATCACCTTCACCCAGGGCGTGGACGAGGGTGGTCGGCGGTTCGTGGAGTGCACCGACAACGGTGTGGGGATGGGCCGGGAGCAGCTGAAGTCGACGTTCACCCGGGCGGGCCGGCGGTTCGAGCAGTCGCGGTCGTTCCGGCGGGAGCAGGCGGCCTGGCTGCGGCACGACCCGTCGTTCCGGCTGTACCCCAACTCCCGTTTCGGCATTGGTGTGTTGAGCTACTTCATGCTCGCCGACGAGATGACCGTGGTCACCCGCGAGGTCTTCCCGGACGGTGCGGTGGCCCCGCACGCGCTGCGAGTGGAGATCCCCAGCAGCGGCAGCCTGTTCCGGATCCAGCAGCAGACCGACCCCACGGAGGACAACCTCCCGGAGGGCGGGACGCGGGTACGGCTCTACCTGCGGGAGGAGCCGGAGACGGTCGAGGTCTCGTGCGTGGCCACCCTGCGGCGGCTGGTCGCGGTCAGCGAGTTCGCGATGGTGGCCCGCCACGCGGGGCGGGTGGAGCAGTGGCGGCCGGGGGAGCTTGCCGAGGGCCCGTGGAACGTGCGGAAGGTTGCTCACCCGGCGGTGCCGGGCACCCTCTGGTTCGTCGCGGCCGGCGGGGCCGTGCTCTGCGACGGCATCGTCACCGACCGGACGCCGTACGGCTACGTGCTCAACCTGACCGGACCGCAGGCGGGGAGACTGAGCGTCGACCGGAAGACCCTGCAGGAGTACGACCTGGGTTGGGAGGCCGAGATGTGGCGGGCGGGCGCGGTCGAGCTGCTCGACTGGGCCCACCTGGATCTGCTGTGGCTGTGGGCACTGGCGGAGGAGACCCTCGGACTGGCCAGGGTGATCTGGCAGGAGTGGGCCGGCAAGGGGGTGTGGATACGGCTCCCCGTCGAGGGCGGGGGCTCGGTCGGACTGCCACTGGACCAGGTCGGCTGGTACGCGGACGACCTCAGCGTCGTGGGAGGGCTTCGCGATGGGTCCCTCTCACCCTGGCGGTCCGCCGTGCTGGAGCCCTACACCCGGGCCGACCCGTACGAGGGGGCTCCCGCCTCGGTCCTCGGGTACCCGGTACCGCAACCCGGGGACCTCCAGTTGGCCAGGCACACGGACGACTGGGTGACGACGCTCGCCCAGGCCTCTGCCCAGGGTCGTTCGCCACGCGAGGCATGGCGGGTCCTGCGGGCCCTGCGAGTGGTGCATCCGGGCCAGGCGGCCCCGCCGACCACGGGCCCTACGCCGCTCGACGTGCCGGACGACATCGACGTATCGGTGGCCAGGACCCTCGCGGCACGGTACTTCAGGGACGACGTCGAGGAGCACTTCACCCAGGACCCGGGAGATCCGCGGAACCTGCTCGAGCTGTCCAGGGAGAGCGGCAGGCCGCTGGGTGAGCTCTTCGACCGGGCGTCCCGGTTGGCCGCGCTCCACGGCTACCACCTGCCGGAGGTTCCTGAGGAGTATCGGGAGCACGTCGTCACCGACCTGGAGGTCGAGCTGCTCTCCCACCTCCCCGAGGCGGACACCCGCCGGTGGGCCGATTCGGTGGTCGACCTGGCCGGGGCGGCGCGGTCCCGCGGACCGGTCACCCCGCCCGCCCAGCAGGAGACCCTGCGGCGGTTCGCGTGGCTGGGTCACAGAGTGCCGGAACTCGACGAGGTGGAAGCCTGGTTGGAGGTCACGGAAGGTCAGCGAGAGGTGGTTTCGCGCTACCTCGATAGGAGGGGCGAGGGCCGGCCGGTGCTGAGCTGGGGTGCGGCGGTCGAACTCGCCGCCGAACGGGGCTGCTCCGTCGGTGAGGTGGTGGTCGACCTCCAGGAGCGGGCGCCACGGCTGGGCGTCGTCTTCGGCCGGCCCGGCGCGGAGGGGATGAGCGGAGGGGAGCTGGTCCCCAGCGCGTCCCTGGTGATGCTGCTCAGGGAGGTGAGGCGCCTCGGGTGGTGGCCGGAGGACGGCCTGGGTGTCGAGGCGCTCGGTTTCGTGCTCCGCCAAGTACGTGTCGACGCGGTTCGGTCGACGATCGCGGAGCTCACCGCGCTCGGGATCCGGCTGCCGCAGGACCTCCGTCTGGTCGAGGAGTGGAGCACGCTGTCGGTCCGGACCAGGACGGTGCTCTCCGGCCGGAACGCTCAGCAGTCCGACACCGACTTCCCGGCCGAGGAGGTCACCGGCGCGGTGCTCCTCGCGGCGGCCAGGCAGCTCCGCGAGGATCTCGACGACGTGTGGGAGGTGGCCCGGCGGGAGGGCGCGCGGTTCGGCCAGGACCATGCACGACTGCCGGGGGACCTGCGCGACTTCCGGCCGGAGGCGCCGGAGGTCCGGGCGCTGGTGGAGGTCCAGCGCCCGGACCCCGCCGAGGTCTTCCTCCCCGGGATCAGGCTGATACCCGCTCCGGAGTGGAAGGCCCTCACGCCCCGTCATCTCGCGCGGTGCGCGGACCAGACCGGTCGGACTGCCGCAGACGCCTACCGCCGGATCGCCCGACTGCGTCAGATCGGTGCCCTCGTCGCCGATCTGACGGACGACCAGCTCGCTCCGCTGGAAGGGCTGGAGCCCGACACCAGGGTCCTGGTCGCCCTCGACGACGGAGTGAGGGTGAGTGCTCCGGAAGGCCCGCTCGTCCCGCTGGATCTGGTGAGCATCGCCGGGCGGCTGGGCGAGACCGTGGCGGAGGTCTGGCAGCGGATCGAGCCCTACCTGGTGGTCGGCCCGCCACCGCAGGTGCCGGAACGGCCGGCTGTGCTGCCGCTCTGGCAGGACTTCGCGATCCTCTCCGTCCACTTGGACGGCATGCTTCCCGCGATCGAGGGGCGGGTGGGCCGGGCCCACGTCGCGCTGGTGGCGACGGAGCTGGACGTGGAGGAGGCGTGGGTCTGGGAGCGGCTGGAGCTCTACCGGGGGATGTTCGGGCTGGACCTGGGTGAACGCCCGTAGTTCGTAGGGGAGTTCACCCAGGGCCGGTGCCTCAGTGTGAGACGGCCGCCGACGCGTCGAAGTGGTCGTTGGTCTTGCAGCCGAGGTTGTCGTAGGTGTTGACCCTGGTCTCGGGGTCGGTCCAGAGCAGGCGGAACTTGCAGGCGCCCTTGATGTGCTCCCCGGTGATGCCGCCGGGGAAGTCGATCTCCTTGTTCCAGAGGTAGGGCGACTGGTAGTCGTTGACTGCGGCGGTGGCGTTCACGTCGATGCCGCCGGGGGCCTCGATCTCGTAGACCCAGCCGGTCTTGGCCGCGCCGTAGGTGGCGAACTTCTGCGCCACCCACTTCTCGCAACTGGTGCTCAGGTGGGCGGTGTTCTGGCCGCCGCCCTTGACGATGTACTCGTCCAGCGGGGCGAGGTAGTCGCCGCGCGGGGTGAAGCCGTCCTCGAAGATCTGCTCCACGTTCTCCCGGGTGTCGCCGCGCCAGAGGGTGTTGGTGTCCTCGCGCCACTGCCAGTTCTCCGTGACGGAGGCGTGCAGGACGTCCGGGACGAGGGTGGAGGAGGTGGAGGTGGTGGTGCGCCACCAGTCGGAGAGGTGGACGTGCCCGACCGGGCCGCACGGGCCGGTGTCGGGGCCGGCGGCCTCGGCGGGGGTGGTGACGGCCAGCGAGGCGAGGGCGAGGGAGGTGGCGGCGGCGAGGCGCAGAGCTGCCTTGAGCATGGTGAGAGCCCATCAGGTGATCAACAGGGACGGGCCCTTTCTACCGTGCGCGAAGATCACCGGGGCTGCTGAAACGGTCCGCCTTCACCCCTGCGGGCGAACGGTGCGGTGGCAACCGGGCCGGTACGACAAGTGGGGTGTCCCGCAAGGCAGTCGGTCTTATTCGCGGACGTGTGCGGGCTCGCGTGCGAGGATGACCGGATGCCGTCACCAGTGCCGTTCGGAGAACAGCTGCGCGCCGGGCTCGGGGCACCGAAGCGCGCCCGCCGACTCGAGAGCAGCCCGCGCTCGCGCGTCTGGCGGGTGGAGCTGAACGGGCGTCAGGCGGTGGTGAAGCAGGCCGTGGAGGGCGCGGACGCCGAGGAGCGCTACGCCCGGGAGCTGGCCGGGCTGCGGATCGCGGCGCGCGCCGCGGTCCCGGTGGTGCCCGCCGTCCTGGGCGCCGACCCCGTCGCGCGCGTCCTGGTCCTGGAGCACCTGGACCACCAACGGCCGTCCGCCGACTGGATCGTGGCCTACGCGGAGGCTCTCGCCCGCATGCACGCGACCGGCAGCCCGCAGGACGCCGACGTACTGCCCCGCTGGCAGGGCCCGTCCCGGGCCGACGTCGACTCCTTCCTCGCGCTGGCCGGGACCCTCGGCGTCCCCGCCCCGGCCGGCCTGGCCGCCACGCTCGGCGAGCTCGTGGAGCGGCTCGCCGGCGCCCCCGGCCATGCCCTGCTCCACGGCGACCCTTGCCCCGGCAACGACCTGCACACCGCCGACGGGGTCCGCTTCATCGACTTCGAGCAGTCCTCGCTCGGCAGCGGCCTGGTCGAACTCGCCTACCTGCGCATCGGGTTCCCGACCTGCTGGTGCGTCACCTCGGCCCCCGCCCCACTGCTGGAACGGGCGGAGACGGCCTACCGCACCGCCTGGCACGCCGCCACCGGCACCGACCTCGGCGCCGCCGACCTCACCGACGCCTGCACCGGCTGGCTCCTGCGCGGCGACGCCCTCGTCCCCCGCGCCGACCGCGGCCCGACCGACCACCTCGCCCGCCTCCCCACCCAGGACTGGACCTGGGGCACCACCACCGCCCGCCGCCGCCTCGCCCACCGCCTCGCCGTGGTCGGCCGGTTGACGGCGGACCGCCCGGACCTGCACGCCCTCGCCACCCTCTGTACCGACCTACGCGCCACGATGCTCACCCGCTGGCCCACCCTCCCCCGGGTCCCGGCTGAACGCCCGTAGCGCGGAGGCGGCGGCGGTCGCGATGGTCCCGGCGCGGGCGGCCTGCCTACAGCGTTCGTCCAGGCTCGGCGCATGGTGGGCGAGGTACTCGGCCCGGTGCAGCTCGGCGAGTGTCTCCGGATGCCGTGCGATCTCCACCTCCACCGCCCACTTGGTGGTGAAGCGCAGCAGCGGCTTGAGGCTGTCGCTTTCGACCGCCTCGGTCATCGCCCGGGCTTGATCCGTGCTCATCTCGGCCAGCCGGTCCGGCATGAGCGCTGCCACGGCCTCGTGCAGGGCCGTGGGCGTGCGGGCGGGCTGCGGGATCAGCTCGGGACCGCGGATGGGTCGGGCGGCTCATGTGGTTCCTCCTTCGGCTGCCAGGAGTACCGTACGAGCGCCCGGGTACGGAGCGTGGTGCCGACGGCACCACGGTGCTGTCCTGAGGCCGGGGCGAGCCGTTCCGCAGCGCGGCTCACCCCTCCCCGGCCGGGCCGATAGGCTCGTCGGCCGGGGGCGGGACCAAGGGGTGGGGTTTGGCTGAGGTGCGGCGTGCGTTGCTGATCGGCGTGGGGGAGACCCCGGACGCCGAGCGGGAGTTCGGGGCGCTCGCGGAGGCGGTCGGTGCCGACCTGGCCGGGATGCGTACGGCCCTGGAGGAGTCCGGGTATCTCGTCGAGACGGTGACCGGGCGGGAGGCCGGGCGTTCGGGCATCGCGACCGCGATCGAGGAGGCTGCCTCCGCCGTTCCGGAGCGCGGTACCTTCCTGCTGTACTTCACCGGCCACGGTGTGCGCCACGCCGGCACCGACTACCTCGTTCCCGCCGACGCCCGTGCCCCGCTGGAGGGCGGCGGGTGGCGCCGCTCGCACCTGGAATCGCTGCTGCCGGCCGATGTCAGCGACTACCTGACGGACTGCCGGGCGGGCCTGGTGCTCTGGCTGGTCGACGCCTGCCGTGACCCGCTGAGCGAACCGGACGAGGGCTTCGGCACCGCCATCACCCGGGGCCAGCCCGTCGGCCGCTACGCCGTCATGGTCGGCTGCTCGCCGGGCCAGCGGAGCGGCTATTCGGAGGAGGGGAGCTTCTTCACCCGGGGTCTGGCCGAGGCGCTCGGTTCGCTCTCCGCGCCGAGGACGGTGCACGAGGTGTTCGAGGCGGCCCGGGCCAGGACGGCCCGTTCGGCGGCGGTGTCGGGGCACCGGCAGGACGTCTGGATCCGCTACGGCGCCGACCAGGAGGAGGCGGCCAAGGCGACCGAGATCTGCGACGGGCGGCAGCTGCTGGCGGAGTGGGAGGCGATGGTCACGGCCCCCGCCCTGTGGGAGGCGGTGGCGCCCGGTCAGGACGAGGTGGTCGGGCGGCTCCAGCAGGCACTGGTCGAGTTGGTCCGGGACTGCGCCCGGTCGGTGCACCGGGCCCAGGAACGGCTGCCGGACCCGTGGGCCGACGAGGACTTCCCGGTACGGCTGCTGCGCGTCCTGCCGCAACTGCTGCCACCGGGCCGGGGCAGCTGCCTGCCGGTCGAGGTCGCCGCCCTCGCCGCCGCGCCGTTCCTGTACGAGCAGGCCCGAGCGGACCGCTGGCTCCAGCTGGCCGAGATCGAGCCGCTGACCGCCGAACGGCTGCCGCACGCAGGACAGTTGAGGCGCCATCTGGAGCAGGTGCACGACCACTACCGGCACGTCACCCGACGCTTGGAGCGCTGCCGGGAGCGCAACCGCCCCGAGGACGCCGAGACCCTGGCGCTGTGGCTGGCCCACCGGTGGGTCAACGAGCGGTCCGAGACGGACGCGGTCGCCGTTCCGGCGCAGGCGGCCGGGCCGTTCGCGGAGCTGGTGGCCGGGGCGCGCTCGACCGAATTCACCTCGGTAATAAGGGAGTTGGCGGGTCAGATCGGCCTCGATCTGCCGGCCGAGTACGAGGCGGGGCGCGAGGAGGTCCGGGTCCGGCCGTTCGGTCTGGCCGCGCAGTCCCTGCGGTTCCGCCCGCTGGCCGCCCTGCTCCGGCTGGCGGCCGCCCTGGCCGCCGACGCCCGGGCCCTCCCCTCGGTGGTGGCCGACCACCTGGCCGTCTCCGACCCCGTGACACCGGACGTCCTGCTGCGGGTGGTCCGGGAGACGGAGTGGGAACGCGACGCCCAAGGGCTGCTCCACCTGCACCTGGTGAGCCCGCATCAGGCCGTCCACGCCGCGATGGCCGAGATCGTCGAGCGCGCCGACCGCATCGCGGAGGGCATCGGCCGGGGGCGCAAGCGGATGCCCGGCAGCGAGACCGACCTGCTGGTGGCGGTGCCGCACCGGGTGACGGACAACCACCTGGCGGCGGGGGGCCAGGACGGCCGGCCCCGCTACGAGACCCCGCTGCTGCGTTTCCAGTTGGCGCAGACGGAGGTGCGGGAGCTGCTGATGGGCCGGCAGCTCTACGGGGAGCCGGAGTTGGCGATCCGTGAGCTGTACCAGAACGCGATGGACGCCTGCCGGTACCGGAGGATGCGCTGGCGCTACCTCGGGTCGAGCGGCCGGCACACCCTGCCGTGGACGGGGCGGATCACCTTCACGCAGGGGGTGGACGAGGCCGGCCGGCGGTACGTGGAGTGCCGGGACAACGGCGTGGGGATGGGCCGGGAGCAGCTGAAGTCGACGTTCACCCGGGCGGGTCGGCGGTTCGAGCAGTCGCGGTCGTTCCGGCGGGAGCAGGCGGCCTGGCTGCGGCACGACCCGTCGCTGCGGCTCTATCCCAACTCCCGCTTCGGAATTGGTGTGTTGAGTTACTTCATGCTGGCGGAGGAGATGACCGTGGTCACCCGGGAGGTGTACCCGGACGGCACCGTCGCCCGGCACGCGCTCCGGGTGGAGATCCCGAGCAGCGGCAGCCTCTTCCGCATCCAGCAGCACACCGACGGGACGGACGACAGCTGCCCGGAAGGCGGTACCCGGGTACGGCTCTACCTGCGCGACGATGCGGACCTGGCTGAACTGTCCTGCGTCAGCACCTTGGACCGCCTCGTTGCGGTGAGCGAGTTCGCGATGGAGGCCAGGTACGGCCACCTCGCGGAGGAGTGGGTGGCGGACGCGCTGCGTCCGGGCCCGTGGAACAGCGGTGGGGACGCCCAGCCGGCGGTGGCCGGAGCCCTCTGGTGGGTGCGCGGGACCGGGGCCGTGCTCACCGACGGGATCGTCTCGGACCGGAAGCCGACCGGGTACGTGCTGAACCTGACCGGGCCTCAGGCCGGGCGGCTGAGCGTGGACCGCAAGACGCTGCAGGAGTACGACCGGGAGTGGGAGAAGGAGACCTGCCTGGCGGGGCTGGACGCGCTGATCGCCTGGCCCCGGCTCACCATGGAATGGTTCTGGCAGTTGGAGGCCGCCGAGCTCCCGCTGGCCGAGGAGCTGTGGCCGCGGCTGAGGGGCCGGAGCTTGGTCGTCCGGGCGGAGACGGAGGGGGATGACCGCCAGGTCCGCTTGGACGAGGTCGGCTGGTGCTACCTGGATGCGGACCTCGGCGAGCTCCGCCGGCACCGGCTCTCCCCGGAAGTGAGCTCGGCGTTCGCCCCGTGGCGCGCAGCAGCCCTGTCGCGTCCCAGGGAGCTGCCCGGGCTGGTACCGCCGGTCTTCCTGACGGGGTACCCCCTGGCCGCGCCGGGCGACGTGGGCACGGCCGGTGTTCTGGTCGGGGGCTGGAAGGCCGCAGTGCGGGAGGCGTCCGGGCAGGGCCTGAGCCTGGCCGAGTTCCAGCGGGCAGGTCGCGGACTGCGCATGTGCCATCCGGACCTGGCGGTTCCCCGGCTGACGCCGGAACTGGCACGGACCGAACTGTCCCAGACGGACCTGCGCCTGATCGACGGAATGGCCTGGCAGTTGCCGCACCAGAGCGACTGGGTGATCCGTATCAGTCCGGGGATCGACGACCACGACGGCCTGCTCTGGTCCTCGATGGCACTCCGCCGGCCGCTGGGTGAGTTGGTGGAGCGGTTGAACCGGCTCGCGCCCCTGCCCCGCCTGGTGCTCCCGGAAGTCCCGGAGCACCATCGGGGCCATGTGTGCACGGAGGCGGAGATCGGCATGCTCTATGCCGACGGCGGTCGGGTCCGGACGTACTGGGACGTCCTGGAGGTGGCACCGGACGGCGACGTGGAGGTCGTGCTGGCCACCTTGGAGGCCTACGGTTGGCTGGGCTGGACCTGTCCCGACCGGTCGGCAGCCACAGCCTGGTCGACGCTCCCCGGCGATCTGCGCTCGGTGCTCCGGAAAGTGATGGTCCATCAGGAGGGGGCCTGGCTGCTGCGGCCCCTGGCGGAAGTGGTGCTGGCCCACGAGCTGGAGATCACGGTGGGCCGGGCGAGGGAGCTGGTCGCCGAGGTGGCGGAGAAGTTGAACCTGGTCCACACCTCCATGCCCGAGCCCGGGGTGCCGCACGACGAGCTGATCCCCTCCAGGCTCACGTCAGCGCTGTGCTTCAGCCCGTTGCGCCCCGTGGCCGCTCTCGGGGCGATGGTAAGGGCGTGCCGGCATGCACAGCTGGACGAGGTCACCGCGGCGCTGGACGAGCTGCGACGGCTGGGGATCGCTCTGCCACCCGGAAGCGGGCTGATCCGCGAGTGGCGGGAGCTACCCTTCCAAGCTCAGGTCGTTCTGGCGGACGGATCCTCCGAGAGCGACGACAGGATCGGTCCGGCCGATCGCATGACCGAGGCGGGTCTGTTCGCGGCGGCGCGGCGTCTGGGTGAGCCGCTGGAGAGCGTCTGGGCGTTGGCCCGGACCTTGGCGGACCGATTCGGTTTCCCCTGCCCGGAGTTTCCGGTGAGCCTCGCCGGGTTCCGGCCCGGCCAGCGGCACGGCCGGGCGCTGCTGCGGCTGGCCGGGCCGAGGCCGCAGTTGCTGCAGGTCGACCGCTGGGAGTGGCAGCCGCTGACCGGTGAGCTGCTGGCTGAGTGCACGTCGTCCCTCGAAGGGAGCGGCAACCCCGGTGCCGCCTACCGGGAGTTGGCAAGGATCCGTGATTTCGGCGCACTGGTACCGGAGCTGACGGCCGAGCAGATCGCCGCACTCGACGCCGCGTCGTGCAACGCATCCATCTGTGAGGCACTGAAGGACGACTATCGGGTGAGCGAGCCCGGGATGCCGCTGGTAGCGCTGGACTTGTTGAGCATCGCCGGCCGCCTCGGCGAGTCGGTTCGAGAGGTGTGGGAGCGGATCGAGCCGTACCTGGCGCTCGGGCCGGAGCCGCAGGTGCCGGAGCGGCCCGATGTGCTGCCGCTCTGGCAGGATTTCGCGATCCTCTCCGTGTACCTGGACGGGCTGCTCCCGGCCGTCTCGGGACGGGTGAGCCGGGAGCACGTGGTGTTCGTTGCCGGAGAGATCGAGGAGAGCGAGGAGTGGGTCTGGGGCCGGCTCGCGCTCTACCAGGGGATGTTCGGGCTGGACTTGGGAGAACGGAAGCAGGATGGCTGAGCACGACTTCGCCGCACAGTACGTCGAGCAGCGGCTGCCCGACGTGCCGGAGGCGGACTACACCCGCACCGAGGACGACAAGGGCGTCCGGGTGGTGGGGCCGTGTCCGCGGTGTCAGGGGCGGACGGAGACCAACTGGGGCCACGGGCTGGCCGGGACGGGGACCAAGGCGATCTTCCGGCGGAACCGGCAGGCGGTGGCCGCGCCCGTGCGGGAGGTCTACTACTGCGAGTGCGGATACCCCCACCCCGGGATGGCGGTGAACGCGCCGTTCACCGGGTGCGGCGCGAGTTGGCAGATCGAGGTGGCGCCGTGAGCGAGCAGGCGGACCGGCGGTGGGAGGTGCTGGCGCGGGAGTTGGAGTTCACCCAGCTGCCGGAGCTGCGCAAGCAGGCGGAGGGGTGGCGCAACGGGCTGTCGGGGCTGGCCGCGCTGGTCGCGGTGCTGACCGTGCTCAAGGGACGGGACGGGCTCGCCGAACTCCCCGACGGGCTCCGGAACGTGGCCGGGGTGGCGGTGGCCGCCGCGTTCGTGCTGCTGGTCACCGGGACGTTGCTCGCGGTGCGGGCCGCGCACGGCAGTCCGGGGGAGACCATCCTGCGCAACGGGCCCAGGCTGAAGGCGTGGACGGAGCAGGAGCTCGGCCGGGTCACCAGGGGTCTGCGGAGGGCGACTTGGTGCTGCGTCGGTGGTCTGGTGGCGGCGACCGCCGCCGTGGCGGTGGCCTGGTTCGGGGCGCCGTCCCCGCCCGCGCATCCGGTGCGGGTCGGCGAGGTCTGCGGTGAGCTGGTCTCGGCCGGGCCGGAGGGGATCGTGTTGAAGGTGGGGGACGAGGAGAAGCGGCTGGCGGTCGGGACGGTGGTGGCGGTGGGGAGTTGCACCCGGTCCTGAGGTGATCAGGCGGACAGGGCCTCGTCGAGGGCCGGGAGGGCGCGCTCGAAGCCGTGGTCCGAGGTGGCGGCGAAGCCGATCAGCAGTCCGCCGGGCAGGCCGGGTGCTGCCGGGTCGTGGTGGAGCTCGGTCAACCCGCGCAGGGCGATGCCGCGTTCGGCGCAGCGGGCCAGCAGGGCGGCCTCCTCGCGTTCGGTGGTGACCAGGGTGTGCAGCCCGGCGGGGACGCCGTGCGGGGTGAAGTCCGGGTGCCGGTCGATGAGTTGGTGCAGCAGGAGGCGGCGCCGGCGGTAGCGGAGTCGGGCGGCGCGGACGTGGCGGTCGTAGGCGTGGGTGTCGATCAGTTCGGCGAGGGTGAGCTGGCCGAGGGTCTCGGTGTAGAGGTCGGCCCGCTCCTTGGCCGCGACCACGGGGCGTACCAGGTGCGGGGGCAGGGCCAGCCAGCCCAGGCGGAGGGCGGGGGCGAGGGTCTTGGAGGCGCTGCCGCAGTAGGCGGTGTGCGCGGGGGCGAGGCCCTGGAAGGCGCCGACCGGGCGGCGGTCGTGGCGGAACTCGCCGTCGTAGTCGTCCTCGATCACCAGGCCGCCCGTGCGGTGGGCCCAACTCGCCAGCTCCCGGCGGCGGTCGGGGTGCAGCGGGACGCCGGTCGGGTACTGGTGCGAGGGGGTGAGCAGCACCGCCGGGGCGGTCAGCGTCTCCACCCGGGCGCCGTCGCCGTCCACCGGGACGGGCAGTACCCGCAGCCCCGAGCGGGCGATGGCCTCGCGGTAGGTGCGGTGGCCCGGGTCCTCGGCCGCCAGCTCCGTCACCCCCGAGTCCCGCAGCACCTCGGCGAGCAGGCCGATCGACTGGTAGAAGCCGGTGGTGATCACCACCTGCCCGGGCGTGGTCACCACGCCCCTGGTGCGGCCGAGTTGGGTCGCGAGCGCGGCGCGCAGCTCGTACCGGCCCTGGGGATCGCCGGGGCCGAAGTCCTCGGGCCGGGCCCGGGTCAGTACCCGCCGGGTGGCGGCCAGCCAGGCCCGGGTGGGGAAGGCGCTGCCGTCGGGAGTGCCGGGGCGCAGGTCGTGGCGGACGGGCGGGGTGGAGCGGACCGGCACCTCGAATGGCCGGTCGGGGAACAGGAGTTCGGCGACGGTGGTGGCCGCGCCCGGGTGGGTGAGCAGCAGGCCCTCGGCCACCAGCTGGTCGTAGGCGGCGGTCACGGTGCCCCGGGCCAGGCCGAGTTCGCGGGCCAGCGCCCGGGTGGAGGGCAGGGTGGCGCCGGGGCCGAGCCGGCCCTCGCGGACGGCGGCGCGCAGGGCGTCCTCCAGCCCGGCCTGCCGCCGGCCCGGGCCGAGCGACCCGACGTCCAGGTGCAGGTCCGGCCCGTGGGACGAGCGGTGGTTCGCCGACGTACTGGACCAGTCCTCTGTCACGGGACTGGACCTTACCGCTGGTCCGGGCGCTGGCTAGCGTGGGGATCACTCCCCTCGCCGACCGCCCTGGAGAACTCCCGTGATCGTCCTCGCCCATCTCAGCGACACCCACCTGGACGGCTCGCCGCGCGCCGCGGCCCGCACCCGGGCGGTGATGGAGTACCTGAACTCCCTGCCGTACGAGCTGGATGCGGTGCTGGTCAGCGGGGACGTCGCGGACCACGGCAGCCCGGCCGAGTACCGGGAGGCCCGGGAGCTGCTGAGCACCCGTCATCCGCTGCTGCTCCTACCGGGCAACCACGACCGGCGCGCCGCCTTCCGCTCCGTCCTGCTGGGGGAGCCCGGCGGTGAGGGTGCCGCGCCGGTGAACCGGCTGCACGTCGCGGAGCGGTTCGCCGTCGCGCTCTGCGACTCGACCCGGCCCGGGCGGGACGACGGGCTGCTGGAGGAGGAGACGCTGGAGTGGCTGGACGGCGCGCTGGGCTCGGTGGACGTGCCGGTGTTCGTCGCCTTCCACCATCCGCCGGTGCTGCTGGGCATCCCGTACCTGGACGGGCTGCGGCAGTTCGGCGCGGAGCGGCTGGCCGCGCTGACGGCCCGTCATCCGCACGTGGCGGCCTTCCTCTGCGGGCACGCGCACCTGTCGACCGCGACGACCTTCGCCGGCCGCCCGCTGGTGGTCGCCCCGGGAGTGGTGTCGACCGCTCGGCTGCCCTGGGAGGCGCGGCCGGCTCCGGAGGCGCACGTGCACCACGAGCTGCCGCCGGCGGTGGCGTTCCACGTGCTGGACGGGGAGGGGCGGTTCGCCACGCACGTCCGCGTCTGCTGAGTCGGGGCGGGTGCGAACCAGCCAAGTGCCGTATGGGGCGGTGCATCTGAGGGTGCGTCAGTCTCTCAGGAAATCCTCACGGACCTCTTTCGGAGCCATGTGATGTGTGCCATGGTACATGTCACACTCCCCACCGTGTTCACGTCAGGCGACGGGAGAGCCAGCACCACGTCCGTCGCCCTTCACGGTCCGCACCCTCAGATGCCGTGCCCCAAAACACGGCTCGCAGACCGGCCCGGAGGCCACTCCATGCGTAGTTCCCCCACGACGAAGGACCTTGTGCGGCTCCTGGTAGCCGCGTTGATCTGCTGTCTGGGCTTCGCCCTGTTCACCCCCGCCACCAGGGCCGCGGCCCGTGACACCAAGGCACCGCAGCCCGTTCCCGCGCCCCGCGCCGGTGTCGCCCCGCAGCCCGCGATCTCCTCCATAGCCCGCGACGCCCGGGCCGAGGACGGCCACGGCGCCGTCGACGCCGAGCAGCGCGCCCCGTTCCAGACCGTCGAGACCCCGGCGAGGAGCGAGCAGATCCGCTCCAAGCTCTCCGCCGGTGCCGCCGCGGCGGCGGCCGCCGTCTGCACCGTCTCCGACTTCACCTCCAAGACCGGCGCCGCGCTGGTCCAGCAGGTGAAGACGGCCGAGCCCGGCTGCGTCAACACCCTGTTCGCGCTGAAGGGTTCGGAGGCCCAGGCCGCGTTCCGCGAGGCTCAGATGGTCACCGTCGCCGACGCCCTGCGCGCCAACGTCGCCAACTACCCCGGCGACAACAGCACTTCCACCCTCCAGCTGGTGCTCTACCTGCGCGCCGGCTACTTCGTCCAGTGGTACGACCCCTCGGTCGGCACCTACGGCCCGGCCCTCAAGAGCTCCATCGAGGGCGCGCTGGACGCGTTCTTCGCGGCCCCGCGCTCGGCCGACGCGAACGACGCCAACGGCAACGTCCTGGCCGAGACCGTCACCCTGATCGACAGCGCCCAGCGCAACGCCCGCTACCTCTACGTGGTGAAGCGCCTGCTGACCAACTACACGAACGCCTACAACAGTTCGTGGTACATGGTCGCCGCCACCAACAACGCCTACAACGTGCTGTTCCGCGGCCACCAGATGGACGACTTCCTGCCCGCGGCGCAGGCCGACCCGGCACTGTTCACCGTGCTGCGCGACTTCGCCGTCGCCCACGACGACCTGCTCGGCACCGACCAGTGGTACCTGGCCGCCAACGCCGGCCGTGAGCTCGGCCGCTTCCTGCGCCACGACGAGCTGAAGTCGGCGATCCGCCCGATGGTCAAGGAGCTGCTCGGCCGTAGCAACATCACCGGCCGCACCGGCTCGCTCTGGATCGCGCTGGCCGAGATGGCCGACTCGTACGACCAGGCCAACTGCGCCTTCTACGACGTCTGCGACCTGCCCGCCAAGCTCAAGGCCGCTGTTCTGACGGTCAAGTACACCTGCAGCCCGAGCATCCGGATCATCGCCCAGGAGATGACCGAGGCCAACCTGGCGGCGGCCTGCACCAGCCTGACCAACCAGGACGCCTTCTTCCACAACGTGGTCCAGGACAAGGGCCCGGTGGCGGACGACAACAACAGCACCATTGAGGTCGTCGTCTTCAACTCCAGCGCCGACTACAAGAGTTACGCCGGGACGATCTTCGACATCTCCACCGACAACGGCGGCATGTACCTGGAGGGCAAGCCCGCGGTGTCCGGCAACCAGCCGCGCTTCGTCGCCTACGAGGCGGAGTGGCTCCGGCCGGACTTCCAGATCTGGAACCTCAACCACGAGTACACCCACTACCTCGACGGCCGCTTCGACATGTACGGCGACTTCGACGCCGGGCAGACCACGCCGACCGTGATGTGGGTCGAGGGCTTCGCCGAGTACGTCTCCTACTCGTACCGCAACGCCGCCTACGACAAGGCGGTCACCGAGGCCGGCAAGAACACGTACAAGCTCAGCACGCTGTTCGACAACACCTACAACAACTCCGACTCCACCAAGGTCTACCAGTGGGGCTACCTGGCGGTGCGCTACCTGATCCAGTCGCACCCGCAGGACGTGACCACCCTGCTGGCCAGGTACCGGGCCGGTGACTGGGCCGGCGCCCGCACCCTGCTGACCTCCACCATCGGCACCCGCTACGACGCCGACTTCGCCGCCTGGCTGGCGAAGTGCGCGGCCGGTGACTGCAGCACCACCGCCCCGTCCAACCAGACCCCCTCGGCCGGGTTCACCGCCCTGGCCACCGGCCTCTCGGTCAACTTCACCGACGTCTCCGTCGACCCGGACGGCACCATCGCCTCCCGGGCCTGGGAGTTCGGCGACGGCAGCAGCGCCACCACGGCCAACCCGACCAAGGTCTACGCCGCGGCCGGCACCTACACCGTCAAGCTCACCGTGACCGACGACAAGGGCGCCACCGCCACCATCAGCAAGCCGGTCACCGTGGTGGCGCTGCCCAACAACGAGTGCACCACGCCCCGCCGGGACGAGCTGGGCAAGAACTGCCAGCGCTCGAACGTCTCGGCCACGGCCGGGAACTACAGCCCCTTCTTCGTCTACCTCCCGGCGAAGGTCAGCTCGCTGAAGATCACCGTCTCGGGTGGCACCGGCGAGGCGGACCTCTACTACAACCCCACCGGCTGGGCCACCACCTCCGACTACACCGCGCGCTCGGTGAAGACCGGAAACGCGGAGACCCTCACCATCAAGAAGCCGCCGGCCGGCTACGTCTACATCAGCCTGTTCGCGGCCAAGAGCTTCGAGGGCGTCACGATCAAGACCGAGTTCTGAGAAGGCAGTTGATCCACGAAGGCAGTTGATCAACCGCTGAGACGAACGGCCCCGCCCACCGCGATCCGGTGGACGGGGCCGTGCGTCGTCGTGGGGTCAGTGCTCGGCGAAGGCGGCGGCCAGGCGGCGCAGGCCCTCCTCGATCTCCTCGGGGGAGTGGGTGGTGAAGGACATCCGCAGGGTGCGGGGGTCCGGCTCGGCGGCGTGGAACGGGGCGCCGGGGACGTAGGCCACGTCGTGCCGGACGGCGGTGGCGAGCAGCGCGGTGGCGTCGTAGCCCTCGGGCAGCGTGACCCAGAGGAACATGCCGCCCTCCGGCTCGTTCCAACTGCTGCCCGGGGGAAGGGTCTTGGGCAGCCCGGCGAGCAGTGCGTCGCGGCGCTCGCGGTAGGCCGCCTTGATCCGCTCCAGGTGGGCGTCCAGGTCGGCGTCGCGCAGGTACCGCGCGGCGGCGGCCTGGTCGATGGTGGAGGTGTGCAGGTCGGCCGACTGCTTGACCACCGTGCAGGCCCGGCGCAGCGCGGCCGGCGCCCGGAGGTACCCGAGGCGCAGGCCCGGTGCGAGCACCTTGGAGAAGGACCCCAGCAGTACGGTGCGGTCCTCGGCGCCGGGGAGGGAGGCGATCCACGGCTGCGGCTCGCCGTCGAACCGCAGCTCGCCGTACGGGTCGTCCTCGGCGATCCAGAAGCCGTACCGCCCGGCCAGCTCGGCGATCCGGCGGCGGCGCTCGGCGTGCAGGGTGCGGCCGGTGGGGTTCTGGAAGTTCGGCACCAGGTAGAGCAGCTTCGGCCGCTCGGCCGCCACCAGCTCCTCCAGCGCGTCCGGGAGCAGCCCCTCGTCGTCGGTCGGCACGGGCACGACCCGGGCCCCCGCGAAGGCGAAGGCCTGCAGCGCGGCGAGGTAGCACGGGTCCTCGACCAGCACCACGTCGCCGGGTTCGAGGAGCGCGGTGATCAGCAGCGTCAGCCCCTGCTGCGAGCCGGTGGTCACCACCAGATCGGACGCCTCGGTGGCCAGCCCACGCTTCGTCAGCCGCTCGGCGACCGCGGCCCGCAGGGCAGGGTCCCCCTCGGTGGTGGAGTACTGCAGGGCCTGCTCCGGCGTCTCCGCCAGCACCCGGTCGAACGCCGCCCGCAGCCCGGCCACGTCGAACAGCTCCGGGGCCGGCAGCCCGCCCGCGAACGACACCACCTCCGGACGGGCGGTCAGGGCGAGGATCTCCCGCACGGCGGAGGGCGCCACGGAGGCGGCCCGGCTGGCGAAGGGCGGCAGTTCGGCTCTGGTCATCCTCCGAGCCTACGAGTCGGCCCGGGGTGGATCGACCCCTTTCCACGGGTTGAGAACGGGGCGCGTGATCATCGCGGGAACCGGCGGCATTGACTGGGCGTCAGAAGGATTGCGGAAGTCGATGATTTCTGCAAAAGCGGATGATCAAGGCATTCTGCGCAAAGCTTCCCAGGTCGGTGCAATTTGCTGGCATGTTGTCAGATTGATATCAGGAATCGGAAGTTGGCTCTCAGGGGTCTGTCAGATTTGTCAAGAGTCGATCTTGGCTCGACAGATTCCAGGAGCTTTCCTTGCAACGTAGGTTCAAGGCCCCACGCGAGTTCGCGGGTGGGGTCTTCTCAGCACGTCGCGTGCGCCGAATAGCGGTGCTCGCCTCACTTGGGCTGCTGATCGAGACGGGGGTGGCGCTCGACGCGCTGAACTCCGCACCGGCAGTCGCAGCATCACCGTCCGCGCAGGCCGGGACGCCGAAGCCGTCCTCGACGGAGGCGCCTGACGCCGTGTCGGCGCTCCTCTCGGCCAAGCTGCAGGGCCACCGGGTCGAGGTGACCGGTGAGCGCAGCGAGACGTCCACGCTGTGGGCCAACCCGAACGGGACGCTGACGCAGGAGCGGTCGGTCGGTCCGATCCGCAAGCGGGTGGCCGAGGCCTGGGTCCCGGTCGACACCACGCTGGTGGAGACGGCGGACGGCAAGGTCGCGCCGAAGGTCCACCCGCAGGACGTGGTCTTCGCGGGCGGCGACGCCGGCGTGACGGTCGGGGACAAGCTCCCCGGCACGATCACCCCCACCCCCACCCCCACCCCGACCCCCGCGCCCTCGGCCGATGCTTCGCGGGCCTCGCGTGGCCTGGCCCGGGCCGCCGCGGTGGCGGCCGACCCGACTCCGGCGGCCGCCGATGCGGCCAAGCCGGCGGAGCGGGACCTGGTGAAGGTCGGCTCGGGTGACAAGCAGGTGGAGTTCGGCTGGCTGGGCAAGCTGCCCAAGCCGAGGCTGGACAAGAACAAGGCCACCTATGTGGACGCCCGGCCGGGGGTGGACCTCCTGCTGGAGGCGACCCGGTCAGGCTTCGAGCAGTACTTGATCGTCAAGGACCGCTCGGCCGTCTCGCAGGCGGGTACCCTGACGCTGCCGGTCGACACCACCGGCTACCAGGTGGCGCGGCAGTCGGACGGTGCGATCCACCTGTTGGGCGCCGACGGCAAGGCCGCCGTGAAGATTCCGGCGCCGGTGATGTGGGACGCCTCGGTCGAGGCCCTTTCCGGTGAGCACCTCAACCGCGCTCCCGTCGCGATGGAGCTGCGCGGTACGGGTGCTGACGCGGAGTTGGTCTTCACCCCGGACGCGGCATTCCTCGCGGACGCGAAGACGCAGTTCCCGGTGACGGTCGACCCGGCCGTGAGTGTCGAGGCGAACTTCGACACCTACGTCCACACGGGTGAGAACTTCGACAACTCCTCGTCCACGGAGTTGAAGATCGGGACGTACAACGGCGGGGCGACCAAGGCCCGTTCGTTCATCCACTTCCCCGGTGGCGACTTCAACGGCAAGCAGATCCTGGACGCCAAGCTGTACCTGGCGAACTTCCACTCTTCTTCCTGCGTTCCCAAGCAGTGGGAGGTCTGGACGTCCCAGTACGCCAACACCGGCAACCGGTGGGCCAACCAGCCGGGTCTGGGCTCCCGTTACGCGGTCTCGGACGAGACCCGTGACGTGGCGTGGGACAGCGGCGACACGCACACCTGCCTGGGCCCCGGCAACACCTACTGGGTGCAGGCCAACGTCACCAACCTCATCCGGGACTGGTCCGGGATGGGTGCGGGTACGTACGCGATGGGCATCAAGGCGGCGGACGAGAACGACTCCCTGAGCTGGAAGCGCTTCGAGTCCTCCGAGGGTGACCATCCGCCGTTCCTGGAGATCACCTACAACACGATCCCCAGCACCCCGGCGCTGGAGATCCGTCCCTCCCAGCAGGGCACCCCGCGCTACACCTCCTCCGCCACCCCGACCTTCGAGGTCCTGGCGCAGGACCCGGACGGCGGCAACGTCGGCGTGGACTTCGACCTCTACCGCGAGGGCGTATTCGTCAAGCGCGCGTACAAGGAGGGCCCCAACGGCACGGTCCAGAAGGCGGTTCCGTCCGACTTCGGTCTCGCGCGCCTGGACGAGGGCGTCTCCTACTCGATCGGCGCGCGCCTGTGGGACGGCCGGGCCAACTCGGGCTGGACGCCGACCGCCACGGTGATCGCCGACACGGTGGCGCCGGGCGCTCCGTTCGTGACCTCGTCCGCGTACCCGGCCGACGGTCTGTGGCACGGTGCCGCAGGGCAGGCGGGGACGTTCAGTTTCACCCCGGCAGGCGGCGTGACCGACCAGGTCGGTTACGTCTACACGGTGGACGGCGGCGCCTCGGTGACCGTCGACGGCACGGGTGCGGCCAACGCTGTCATCACCCCGGCCACCGACGGGTACCGGGTCCTGAAGGTGCAGAGCAAGGACCGTGCGGGCAACCTCTCGCCCCCGAACGTCTACACCTTCGCGGTCGGCACGGCCGGCCTGACCTCGCCGGTCAACGGCAGCCAGGCCGCGAAGCGCGTCAAGCTGTCGGTCGACGCGCAGACGCAGTACAAGCGCGTGGTCTACCAGTACCGCCGTGGCCCCGGTGCCACCGAGTACAACGTGCCGCTGGCGAACCTGGCCAAGGCCGACAACACCCCCGTCACCGACCCCAAGCCGCGGATGGCCGACCTCGGCCCGCACGCCAACTGGACGGTCGTCGACACCCTCGGCAACATCGGCGGCGTCGTCCAGGTCCGCGCCGTACTGTTCCCCGAGGACGGCTCCGGTACCGGCTACGCCACCTCGTGGAACACCATCACGGTGGACCAGAACGCCGACGGCGCCGCCTCTACCGAGGTCGGCCCCGGCTCCGTCAACCTCCTCACCGGTGACTTCACCACCGATGTCACCGACGCCAACGAGTTCGGTCTCTCGGTGGCGCGTTCGGCGTCGTCCAGGGGAGCGCAGCGCGGTTGGCAGGCTCAGGGTGAGCGGCTGGCGCTGAACCAGCGTCAGGTCGGCACCGGGACGGTCGGTTTCACGGCCGGCCACGGTTCGATCGAGCGCTCCACCGCGCGTGGTCACGACAGTTCGACGGACTCGCTGCTGGTCAAGGCCAGCACGACCGCCGGGCAGTGGGACTCCTTCGCGCAGCTGGACACCACGAGCATCGGGGTGAAGCCGGGCAAGACCTACCGCCTCAACGGCTGGATCTACGTCCCGGGTGCCACGGGTCTCAACTCGGCGGACTCGAACGTGGACGCCAAGCGGCGTGACCTGCGTCTGGTCGCCTTCTACATGGTCAACGGGGTGTGGCAGGAAGTCGCCTCGCCGCGCGCATCGTTCGTCGACGGCTGGCAGCAGCTGTCGGTGGACATCGCCTACCCGGGCAACACCCAGCAGGCGATGTTCCGCCTCTACAACGGCTCCACCAGCGGCTCCGGCAAGGAGGTCTACTTCGACGACCTGTCGCTGAAGGAGATCGTCGCCCCGTTCGGCCCGCAGTGGTCCGGCGGCCCCGACGCCGGTTCCGGCTCGGACTACCGCTCGCTGTCGTTCCCGCAGTCCGACCTGGTCGAGGTCAAGCAGAACGACGACTCGGTCCTGACCTTCGCCAAGGGCACCGATGGTGCGTTCTTCCCGGAGCCGGGCGCGGAGTCGCTGACCCTGACCCGCCAGGCGGCTGTCGCCGGTCAGATCACCACGCCGACCACCGGTCGCTGCCTCGACGTCTTCAACGGCAACACCGCCAGCGGCACTGCCGTCCAGACCTGGGACTGCAACGCCACCGCCGCGCAGCAGTGGACGCGTAACGACGACGGCTCGATCAGCGCGCTCGGCAAGTGCCTGGACGTCCCCAACGCATCGACCGCCGACTACGTCAAGCTCCAGCTCTGGGACTGCAACGGCACGTCCGCCCAGAAGTGGGAGGTCCGTGCCGACGGCACCCTGACCAACCCCAACTCGGGCAAGTGCCTGGACGCCCCGGACTCCGGTCAGCAGGGCACCCAGGTCACCCAGCACTTCTGCCACGGTGGCCTGAACCAGAAGTGGAACCCGGCCAGCGCGGGCAGCACCTACACCCTGAGCGACGTCGACGGCTCCGTCACCACCTTCGCGCGTGGCCAGGGGACGGACGTCTTCCAGGTCCAGAGCGAGACCGGCCCCGAAGCCGCCTCGACCACGCGCTACGTCTACGACGTCACCGACGGACGGGCGCTGCCCAAGCGGGCGATCGCCGCCGTCGAGCGGGGCGTTGACGACACCGGCAAGTGCGCGACGGCCACCCTGGCGCGCGGGTGTGAGGTGATGGACTACGAGTACGCCACCACCACGACCGCGGTCGCGGGCACCCCGGGTGACTTCACCGACCGGATCAAGTCCGTGAAGGTCTGGTCCTGGAATCCGACGACCAGTCAGCAGGAGGCCGTCGAGGTCACCCACTACGTCTACGACGAGCAGGGCCGCCTCGCCCAGGTCTGGGACCCGCGTCTGGCCACCCCACTCAAGACCTCGTACAGCTACGACGGTTCGGGCCGGGTCACCAGGATCACCCCGACCGGTGAGCTGCCCTGGTCCTTCGACTACGGCCGCGCCTCCGCGACCGACACCGACGCCGGGCGTCTGCTCAAGGTCCGTCGTGAGAGTCTCGCGCCCGGCACCAAGAGCACCGTCAACGGCGAGATCGCGACGAAGGTCGTCTACGAGGTCCCGCTGACTCCGGCGGCCGGTGGTCCGTACGACCTGTCCGGTACGACCGTGGGCACCTGGGGGCAGAAGGACGCGCCGACCGACGCCACCGCCGTATTCGGTCCCGAGGACGAGCCCGGCATCCACGCGGCCACGTCCGCGAGCCCGGGTACCGGCGGCTACAAGGCGGCCACCGTCCACTACCTCAACGCGTCCGGGCAGGAGGTCAACACCGCCACCCCGTCCGTGAACCCGGAGGGGGACATCGACACCTCCGAGTACGACCGGTACGGACACGTCGTCAGGACCCTTGAGGCGACGAACCGTTCCATCGCGCTCGGCAAGCACCCCGACACCGCCCGCTTCGAGGCCGAACTCGGCCTCCCCGCCGCCCCGGCGGACCGCGCGCAGCTGCTCGACTCCCGCACCACCTACACCCCCGATGGCCTCGACCTCGTCGAGACCCTCGGTCCGACGTACCGCGCCAAGCTCGCCGAGCCGGTCAACGGCGGCACGACCCCGGCCACGGTCACCTTCGAGGGCGAGGCCCTGCCCCGCCTCGGCGCCACCGCCACCGTCAAGACCCAGAGCGACGGCGGCTGGGTCGGCGGAGGCGGCTGGTCCGGCAACTCCCAGGTCATGCTCGTCGGCACCAAGACCGGCGACTACGCCTCGTTCCGGATCAGCGTCCCCGAGACCGGCCAGTACCTGCTGTCGGGCAAGCTGACCAAGTCCTACGACTACGGCACCGTCAGGTTCCTCATCGACGGCACCGCCGTCCCGGGCGCTTTCGACGGCTACGCCCCCATGCCCACCACCTCACCGTGGTCCGCAGGCGGCGCCCTCAACCTGGCCCGTGGTGACCACCAGCTCGACCTGGTCATCGACGGCGCCAACACGCTCGCTCAGTCGCCCTACTTCCAGGCCGGCATCGACACCGTCACCCTGACCAAGACCACCGTCAACCCCTCCCTGGAAGCGGGGACTTCGGTCCTGGTCCGCGACCACAACACCAACACCTACGACGAGGGCAAGCCCGACGGCCAGGCCTACCACCTGGTCACCACCTCCACCGACGGTGCCCGTCTAGACGGCTACACCAACGATGTCGACGTCCGGGTCACCAAGAACGGGTACGACACCCCGATCGGCGGCACCTCGGGCTGGGTCCTGAAGACCCCGACCTCGGTCACCACGGACGCGACCGGCGACAAGCTGACCGCGACCGTCAAGTACGACCCGTCGGGCCGCGCCTGGGAGTCGCGCAAGCCTGGTGCCTCGGGCACCGACGCCACGACCTCCAAGACCATCTTCTACATCGCCGGGCCCAACCCGGACGACCCGGCCTGCGGCAACCGTCCGGAGTGGGCGGGCAATCCGTGCGTCTCCTTCGCCGGTGGCCCGGTCGTCGGCGCGGACGCCAACCGGATGCCGACCACCCTGCCGGAGAAGCGGATCACCCGGTACTCCCGCTTCGGCGACGCCGAGGAGACCACGGAGACCAACGCCGGCAAGTCCCGCAAGACCGTCACCGTCTACGACGGTGCGGACCGGATCGTCTCCACCGAGATCACCGGTGACGACGGCTACCCGGTCCCCGCGGTCACCACCGAGTACGACCCGGCGACGGGTGACGCGGTGAAGACCACGGCCGGCGGCAAGTCGCTGTCCCGCACGATGGACGCCCTCGGGCGCTTGATCTCGTACACGGACGCAGACGGCGGCACGACCACCACGGAGTACGACAAGTTCGGCAAGCCGACCAAGGTCTCCGACCCGACCGGCTCCACCACCTACACCTACGACCGGGCCAAGGAACCCCGGGGCATGGTGACTTCGGTCAACGACAGCCTCGCGGGTGAGTTCACCGCCAAGTACGGCTCCGACGGCCAGCTGGTCGAGCAGAGCTACCCCGGCGGCATCGTCCGCAAGGACAGCTTCAACGCCGTCGGCGCGGCCACCAGCCGTACCTACACCCGGACTTCGGACAACAAGGACGTCTGGTCCCAGAGCATCGACGTCACCACCCAGGGTGCCGTCGCCAAGGACACCAGCTCCACCTACACCAAGTCCTACACCTACGACCGGGTCGGCCACCTCACCAAGGCCGAGCACTCCTCCGTCAACACCGGTTGCGTGACGCGTCAGTACTCCTTCGACGCCCACTCCAACCGGACCAAGAAGGCCACCTCGCAGACCGGCAACGCCAGTTCCTGCAGCACGGCCAACGCGGTGGAGGAGAACCATACCTACGACAGCGCCGACCGGATCACCGACCCGGGCTTCGCCTACGACGCCTTCGGCCGGACCATCGAGACCAACACCGGTACCGGCGTCGGCTACTACATCAACGACCGGGTCGCGGCCCAGCAGAAGGGCGACACCAAGCAGCAGTGGCAGCTTGACCCCGCCCACCGCATCGCCGGTTTCACCACGGCCAAGAAGCAGGCGGACGGCTCCTGGGCCAACGCCACCTCCAAGCTCAACCACTACGGCGACGACTCCGACGAAGTCCGCTGGACCATCGAGGACACCACCCAGGGCACCCTGACCCGCAACGTCTCGGGCCCCGACGCGGACCTCGTCGCCACCACCTCCAAGACCGGAGACCTCCAGCTCCAACTCACCAACCTGTTCGGCTCGGTGGTCCTCACCACCGACACCGCCCTCACCACCCCCGTCGCCCTGGACTTCGACGAGTTCGGCGTCCCGCTGCAGGGCCAGGCGGGTGTCCGCTACGGCTGGCTGGGCGGCAAGCAGCGCTCCGCCGAGGCGATGGACGGCGACATCCTGATGGGTGCCCGTCTCTACAGCACGACCCTCGGCCGCTTCCTCCAGGTCGACCCGATGCCGGGCGGCAACGCCAGCCCGTACGACTACTGCACCGGCGACCCGGTCAACTGCACCGACCTGGACGGCAACTGGGGCTTCTCCTTCAAGAAGGTCCTCAACGTCGTCGCCAAGGTGGCGGAGGTCGCGTCCTACATCCCGGGCCCGATCGGCGCGGTGGCGGCGGCGGTCTCGTCCGTCTCCTACGCGGCGACGGGCAACTGGGGCAAGGCCGCCGAGATGGCGGTCACCGCGGCGGCAGGATTGGTTGGCGCCAACACGGCGGTCAAGGCGTCCTTCGCCGCCGTGAAGGCCACCAGGGCCGCGAGGGCTGTCGGACGCGCGGCGGGCGGGGTGAAGACCGCCTACCGGGCATCCGCGAACGCGGCCAAGAGGGTCCTCGGCGGGTGCAACTCGTTCGCTCCGGACACTCCCGTGGCCATGGCGGACGGCTCACACCTGCCGATCAGTGAGGTGCGGGTCGGGGATCAGGTGCTTGCCACTGATCCGGTGACCGGAGATACCAGTGCCAGGCCGGTGCTCGACGTCATCGTCGGCTACGGAACCAAGCACCTCGTCCAGATCGAGACTGACCTCGACGGCGACACGGCACCTCTGATCTCCACGGCGGAACACCCGCTCTGGGTCGCCGGACGTGGCTGGACGAACGCCGGCAAGGTGGAAGCCGGGGACTCCCTGGTCTCGCTCGACGGTCCGCGAAGCACCGTGGCCAAGGTCATCGATCTCGGATACGTGGCTGACCAGCTCGTCTTCAACCTCAACGTCGGTGACGTCCACACCTACCTGGTGGCGATCGGCTCCGCGGACATCGTCGTCCACAACAGCAGCTGCAGCATCAAGTCCCGCGACTGGTCCGGGCACATTTTCCCGCGCCATATTTCCCGCAACACATTCCGCGGGAAGAGCAAGTTCCTCGGGGACCGTGCCGAGGTTCGTAGGCTTGTCCACGACACCGTACGGACCGGTACCAAGAAGAAGGCCACGCTCGGCCGTCCCGGGCACGTCTACGAGAAGAAGTACGGCGACAACGTCGGAATCCAAGGCAAGAGGGGCAAGAAGCGGGTCCGGGTGGTCGTGGTCAGAGGAAGGGTGATCACCGCTTATCCGTTCTAATTGAATCGGGGGGTGCGCAGAGGATCTCTTCTCTGCGCACCCCCTTTTCGTGATATTCTCACGGTGGGTGCCACCCTGCTGTCAGGGGTGGTCGAAATTACCGAAGATCCTCTGAGTGGTGCGAATGTCGATTGAAATTGCCATGACTGTCGGTGGTAATCCGCTGGGATCTCACAGGAGCAGGCCCCAGGATGTTGGCCTGACTGATCTGACCTACCGATTTCCGCTCGGGGACGTGTCTGTGAGGTCCGGGGGCGTGGAGTTCAAGGCGGTCCGGGTTCCGGTTTTTGACTTTGCTCGCGCCATGCCGCTCCTGCTGGCCGACCTCCGGGAGTCGGGCGATGTCGAGTTCGATTTCACCGACGGAGAGGGGAGTATGTTCTTCGCCGTTCGAGGGGAAGTCGTCGTGGTAACCTCCGACTTCGCCGAAGGGGTAATCGAGTCCAGTTTCTCCGAGCTCTCCACGGCCGTGCGAACGGCAGGACTCGAGTTCATCGACCACGTCCGGGAGTCCTCTCCGCATGTTCTCGCGAACGTGCATTTCAAGGCACTCCGTGCCTCATTGCTCGCGATGGGGGTGTGACACGCGCCCGGGTGGTTCCTGATCGGGTCAGCCGCGGGGGAGGACCAGGGACTGGACGTCGGGGAGGGTGCGCCAGTCGCTGGTGGTGATGGAGGCGTGGGCGGCGGCGAGTTGGGTGACGCGGGCACGGGCCTGGTCGGCCGTCGGGGTGGTGGCGGAGATGGCGGGGGCGACGTTGTGGGCGTCGGTCATGACCAGGAGGTAGTGGTTGCGGTCGTACCAGGAGAGGTCGGCGCCGTTGGTGAGGTAGGCGGCGGCGTCCCCGTCGAAGACGGCGAACCAGGGGCGGATGGTGGTGTCGGAGTACTTGGTGCGGGGGTCACCGGTGGCGGCGCCGTGGACGGCGGGGAAGACCTGGGCCTGGGCGATGCGGCCGGCGGCGGCCAGGTCGCGGAGGTACCGGGCGTACTCGACGTCGGTGTGCAGGGTGTCGAAGGGGTTCTGTTCCTCGACGGTGCCCGGGATGACGTGGAGAAGGACCCGGCCGGCCAGGGCGGCGCGGGGCGGCCAGGCGCCGGCCTTGGCGGCGGCGTCGAGCGAGGGGTGCGCGCCGAGCAGGTCGGCGGGGCGGAAGACGGCGGAGCCGAGGTGGGCGGCGATCAGGGCGTCGAGCTGGGCCGGGCCCATGCCGCGGTTGGCGGCGAAGCCGCCCTTGAGTTCGAGCTTGACGACCAGGGGGCCGGAGGTGGGGTGGGCGCCCAGCCAGAGGCGGATGTCGTCGAGGCAGTGCTCGAGGTTCTTGTTGCCGGAGCCGGTGTAGAGCTGGGCGGCGGAGGTGGCGGCCACGCAGTTGTTGGCGTTGCCGAGCGGGTTGGAGTGGCTGACCTTCCACTCGGTGGTGACGGTGTCGGTCCAGGCGTCCAGCTCGATCAGCGAGGTGCCGGTGTCCAGGGCCTTGGCCAGGTAGGGGAAGGCGGCCGGGTCGTAGGTGTTGTGGATGCCGACGGTGGTGGCGCCGATGAAGGGCAGCGGACCGGCCGGGGCGGCGGAGGCCGGGGCGTGCGGCAGGACGGCGAGGGAGGCGGCGGCGAGCAGGGCGGCGGCGGTCCGACGGAGGGTCAAGGGTCTCTCCTGGCAGCGGGGTTGAGGACGGCTCAGGGTGGACCATCAGAGTGGACGCGCGGTGACATGACAAGGAAATTGGCAGGAACCGTACGCCACGTGCGGCCTTGACCCCGTCATGCCACTGCCCCCACCATCGTGCTGGCGCGCGCCGCAGCTCCTCCCTCCATTCCGTCCTACCGGACCCCCACAGGAGGACAGTCATGCGACTGCCCCGTCGCGGAAAGCCCGCCGTGGCTGCTGCCGCGCTGCTCGCGCTCGCCCTGGCCGTGCCGCTCGGCACCGAGGCCAGCGCCAAACCCGTTGCGCCGAACGAGAGTTCGGTGGCGGACGAGACCATCACCCAGTACGCCGTCGACGGCCCGAGCACGGTGGCCGACCGGACTGCCATCGCGGCCACCGGGGTGTCGATCGACGAGGTGGACGCCCGCTCGGTGGTGGTCTCGGCCACCCGTGGCGAGGCGGCCCGACTGCGCACCATGGGCTGGAAGTTGACCGCCCTTCCGGGCCAGGAGAGCCAGCAGCTCCCGGGCGCGAAGGACATCACGATCAACGACTTCCCGAGCAAGGACTCGATGTACCACAACTACGCCGAGGCGACGGCGGAGATCAACGCGATCGTGGCCAAGTACCCGGCCATCATGAGCAAGCAGGTGATCGGCAAGTCCTACGAGGGCCGCGACCTGTTCGCCATCAAGATCAGCGACAACGTGGGCACCGACGAGGCCGAGCCGGAGGTGCTGTTCACCGCCCACCAGCACGCCCGCGAGCACCTCACCGTCGAGATGGCGCTCTACCTGATGCACGAGTTCGGCGACAAGTACGCCACCGACAGCCGGATCGCGGGCGTGGTGAACAGCCGTGAGATCTGGATCGTGCCGGACGTCAACCCGGACGGCGGCGAGTACGACATCGCCACCGGCAGCTACCGCAGCTGGCGCAAGAACCGCCAGCCCAACTCCGGCTCCAGCAACGTCGGTACCGACCAGAACCGCAACTGGAACTACAAGTGGGGCTGCTGCGGCGGCAGTTCGAGCTCCACCTCCAGCGAGACCTACCGCGGCAGCGCGGCCGAGTCCGCCAAGGAGGTGAAGGTGGTCTCCGACTTCGTGCGCAGCCGGATCGTCGGCGGCAAGCAGCAGATCACCGCGGCCATCGACTTCCACACCTACAGCGAGCTGGTGCTCTGGCCGTTCGGCTGGACGTACAACGACACCGCGCCGGGCATGACCGCGGACGAGCGCAACACCTTCGCCACCCTCGGGAAGACCATGGCCGCCAGCAACGGCTACACCCCCGAGCAGTCCAGCGACCTCTACATCACCGACGGGACCATTGACGACTGGCTGTGGGGCTCGCAGCGGGTCTTCGCCTACACCTTCGAGATGTACCCGACCGGCAGCGGGGGCGGCGGCTTCTACCCGCCGGACGAGGTCATCACCCGGGAGACCAGCCGCAACCGGGACGCCGTGCTCAAGCTGCTGGAGACGGCGGACTGCATGTACCGGGTGATCGGCAAGCAGCAGCAGTACTGCGGCATCGCGTCGTGACGACTGCGCCCTGAGTTCGTTCCGCCGGCCGGGCCCGCCCGGGTCCCGGCCGGCGGGGCGTCAGGGGGTGGCGTCCACCCGGGAGTTGATGAGGCGCAGGGCCGCCTCGGAGGGCGAGCCCGGTTCGGCGGTGTAGACGATCAGGGACTGGTCCGGGTCGTCCGGGAGCAGCAGGCACTCGTAGGCGAGGGTGAACTCCCCGGCCGCCGGGTGGCGCAGGTGGTAGCCGCCGTGGCTCTTCTCCCGCACCTCCTGGGCCTCCCAGTGCCGGCGGAAGTCGGCGCTCTCGGCGGAGATCCGGGTCAGGAAGTCGTGGAACTCCGGGTCGCACTGGTGCCGCCCGAGGTCCATCCGCAGCTGGGCGACCAGGTCGGCCGCCTTGCGCTCCCAGTTGACGTACCGCTCACGGACCACGGGGTGGCAGAAGGCCAGCCAGGTCTTGTTGCGCTGGGCCGGCGGGAGGGCGTCGAGGTCGACGGTGAGCAGCGCGGCGAAGAGCTCGTTCCAGGCCAGGATGTCGGTGCGGCGGCCGAGCACGAAGGCCGGGGTGTCCGCCATCGAGTCGAGGAGCCTGCGCATGCCGGGGCGGACCTGCTGCGCGGGGCGGGCGCCGGTGTGGTCGGGGCGGACCAGGTGCAGCAGGTGCTGGCGCTCGAACTGGTCGAGGCGGAGCGCGGTGGCGACCGCGTCGATCACGGTGTCGGAGACGTTCTCGGCACGGCCCTGCTCGAAGCGGACGTAGTAGTCGACCGAGACCCCGGCCAGCTGGGCCAGCTCCTCGCGGCGTAGGCCGGGCACGCGGCGGCGCTCGCCGTACTGGCGCAGGCCGGCGTCCTCGGGCTTGATCCGCGCCCGTCGGGAGCGCAGGAAGGTGCCTATCTCAGCTCGGTTGCCCATGCACACGATCCTACGGCGGCGCGGATGGTGGTTCTGGCAGACCTAGGTTGGGTGGTTCCCAGGTCGAACGGGGTGCTGGGTGAGGGTGGGGCGCGGCGGGCAGCATGGTGGGTGTCAGCAGGTCAGTCACCATGGAGGGTCCAACCCGATGAGCATCACCACCGTCCCCGCGTACGCCGCCCCCGCCCCGAAGGCCCCGCTGGAGCGGACCACGGTGCCGCGTCGCCCGGTCGGCGAGCACGACGTCCTGATCGAGATCAAGTACGCGGGCATCTGCCACTCCGACATCCACCAGGTCAACGAGGACTGGGGCCAGGCCCCGTTCCCGATGGTGCCCGGCCACGAGATCGCCGGGATCGTCGCCGAGGTCGGCCCCGGCGTCACCCGGTACGCGGTCGGCGACCGGGTCGGCGTCGGCTGCTTCGTGGACTCCTGCCGCGAGTGCGCCAACTGCCTGGCCGGGCAGGAGCAGTACTGCCTCAAGGGCATGAGCGCGACCTACCCGGTCAGCTCCGACGGGCAGCCCGCCTACGGCGGCTACAGCAGCCACATCGTGGTGGACGAGAACTACGCGCTGCGCATCCCGGAGGGCATCGACCTGGCCGAGGCCGCCCCGCTGCTGTGCGCCGGCATCACCCTCTACTCCCCGCTCAAGCACTGGCAGGCGGGCCCGGGCAAGAAGGTCGCGATCGTCGGCCTCGGCGGGCTCGGCCACATGGGCGTGAAGATCGCCCACGCGCTCGGTGCCGAGGTCACCGTGCTCAGCCAGAGCCTGCGCAAGAAGGCGGACAGCCTGCGGCTCGGCGCCACCGACCACCGGGCCACCTCCGACCCGGCCACCTTCGCCGAACTGGCGGGCACCTTCGACCTGGTGGTGAGCACCGTCTCGGCCGTGCTGCCCTTCGACGACTACCTGGGCCTGCTGAAGACCGACGGCACCCTGGTGAACGTCGGCGCCCCGGCCGACCCGATCTCGCTCAACCTCTTCTCGCTGATCGGCGGCCGCCGCTCGCTGGCCGGTTCGATGATCGGCGGCATAGCGGAGACCCAGGAGATGCTGGACTTCTGCGCCGAGCACGGGCTGGGCGCCGAGATCGAGGTGATCTCGGTGGAGCAGGTCAACGAGGCGTACGCCCGGGTGCTGGCCGGTGACGTGCGGTACCGCTTCGTCATCGACACCGCGACGTTCTGATCCCTCCGGTGGTGCTGACCGTGGTGGTCCGCTACCAGGCAGGGGAGGGTCAACAGGACCTGCTGCGCACCGAGTTGGAGGCGCTGCTGGAACCGGCGGCGGAGTGGCCCGGCTGTCTGGCGTACGAGCTCTACGCCGACCCGAACCGCCCGGAGCGGATGGTGGTCTTCGAGGAGTGGAGCTGCCTGGACGACTGGGAGCGGTACCGCCGCTGGTCGGCCGGGCGGACGGCCGGGCTGCTGGCCCGCCCGGCCACCGTCCGGCTCCAGTACGGGGGCGGGTACGGGGGCGGGTACGTGGGCGGTGACGGGCTCATTTGAGCAGGCGGGAGAGGCGGCGGTCGGCCAGCACCCGGCCGCCGGTCTGGCAGGCGGGGCAGTACTGGAGCGAGGAGTCCGCGAAGTTGACGGACCGTACGGTGTCGCCGCAGCGCGGGCAGCGTTCGCCGGCCCGGCCGTGCACCGCCATCCCGGCCCGCTTCTCCGCCTTGAGCGCGTCGGCGGTGGTCTCGTGCGCCCGGGCCACCGCCGTGCCGAGGGTTTCGCGGACGGCGGTGTGCAGGGCGGTGAGCTGCTCGGGGGTGAGGGTGGAGGCCAGGGCGTAGGGGGAGAGCAGGGCCGCGTGCAGGATCTCGTCGGAGTAGGCGTTGCCGATGCCGGCCAGCACGGTCTGGTCGGTGAGGAAGGTCTTCAGGCGGTGCCGCTGGCCGGCCGCCAGCTCGGCGAGGCGCTGCTCGGTGAACTCCGGCCCGAGCGGATCGGTGCCCAGCCGGGCCACGCCGGGCACCAGCTGAGGGTCCGTCACCACGTACGCGGCCAGCCGCTTGGTCGTGCCCTGCTCCGTGACGTCGAAGCCGGAGCCGTCGTCCAGCACGATCCGCAGCGCGAGCGGTCCCCGGCCCGGCCGCCCGCCGCCGGCGCCCGGCTTCGGCGGCGGGAAGGACGCGCGGTGCCGGATCCAGCCGGCCCGGGCCAGGTGCAGCACCAGGTGCGGCCCGTCCCCGGCCAGCAGGTCCAGGAACTTCCCGTGCCGTCCGACGGAGGTGACGGCCTGTCCGTGCAGCGCGGTGACCGGCGGGTCGAAGGTCTTCAGCACCTGGACGGACAGCACCTCCACCCGCTCGACGGTGCGCCCCGCCGAGAGCTCCGCGATCCGCTCGGCCAGCGCCTGCACTTCCGGCAATTCGGGCATACAGCCCAGCTTAGGGGCTGCCGGGAACCCCCGCTGATCCGTCGTCAGGCGTGCGGCAGGGCGCGGGCCAGGCGGGTAATGCCCTCGGTGACGGCGGTGGGGTGGGGGGCGGCGCCGTAGGAGAGGCGGAGGTGCGGGGCCGGGGCTTCGGCGGGGAAGTAGGGGCGGCCGGGGGTGAGGGCGACGCCCTCGCGGCGGGCGGCGGCGGCGAGTTCGCGGTCGTCGGTGCCATCGGGGAGGCGGAGCCAGAGGTGGTAGCCGCCGCGCGGGAGCGGGTCGGGGAGGAGGTCGGGGAGGTGGTGGGCCAGCGCGGTGGCGGCGGTCTGGCGGCGTTCGGCGAGGGCGGTGGAGACGGTGCGCAGCTGGCGGGCCCAGGCGGGGGAGCCGACCAGCTCGAGGGCGGTCTCCTGGAGCGGGCGGGAGACGAAGAAGGAGTCCACCGCCTGGACGGCGCGCAGCCGTTCGAAGGCGGGGCCGCGCGCGGTGAGGGCGCCGACCCGCAGGCTGGCGGAGGTGATCTTGGTGAGCGAGCGGACGTGCACCACCACACCGTCCGGGTCGTCGGCGGCCAGCGGCGGGGCGGGTGGCGGTGCGTCGGCGTGCACCAGCATCCGGGCGAAGTCGTCCTCCACCACGAAGGCCCCGGCGGACCGGGCGATCCGCAGGACCTCGGCCCGCCGGTCGGCGGCCAGTACCGCGCCGGTCGGGTTGTGGAAGAGCGGCTGGCAGACGAAGACCCGGGCCCCGCTCGCGGCGAAGGCCTCGGCCAGCAGCTCCGGCCGGACGCCGTCCCGGTCCACCGGCACCGGCACCGTCCGCAGCCCGGCGGCCCGGGCGGCGGCCAGGGTGCCGGGGTAGCCGGGCGATTCGATCAGGACGGGGGCGCCGGGGGCGACCAGGGAGCGCAGGGCGGTGGAGAGCGCGCCCTGGCCGCCGGCGGTGATCAGGACGTCCGAGGCGTGCAGGGTGCCGTCCGGGCCGCCGATCTCGCGGGCGAACCACTCGCGCAGCTCGGTCAGCCCCTCCACCGGCGGCCGGCCCCAGGCGCCGGGGCGGCGGCCGGCCCGGGCCAGGGCGGCAGCCAGGGCCCGTTCGGGCTGGAGGGAGGGGTGCAGGTAGCCGCTGTTGAGGTCGATCACCTCGGGCGGCTGGACGGCGAGCGAGGTGAGCACGCCGGTGGCGTCGGCGCGGCGGTCCGGGCCGGGGGAGGGCTCGGCGGAGAGCGCGACCTCCTGCCAGGAGACGTCCCGGCGTTCGGCGGTGGCGGCGGCGCGGGTGGCGGCCCGGAAGACCCCGGCGCCGGGGCGGCTGACCACCAGGCCCTCGGCGGCCAGCGTGGCGATGGCCCGGGAGACGGTCACCGGGCTCACCTGGTGACGGTCGATCAGGGCCCGGCTGGACGGCAGCTTCTCACCCGGAGAGTAGCGCTCCAGCTCCTTGCGGAGGCTGGCGGCCAGTTCGCTGACGCTGCTACGCTCGTGCATGAGAGCACACGATAGCGCTATTCAGTCGAGCACGATAGCGGTCAGCACCACCGGTGCCAGCACCACCGCCGCCACCACCGGGGCGAGCGGCACCGTCCGGGCGGCCCTGGGCGTGGTCTGCTTCTCGCTCAGCTTCCCGGCCACCGTCTGGGCCCTGGACGGCTTCGGCCCCTGGACCTCCACCGGTCTGCGCGGCCTGCTGGCCGCCGTGCTGGCCGCCGTCTGCCTCAAGGCCGGCCGGGTCCCGCTGCCCGCCCGCCGGCACTGGCCCGGGCTGGTCGCGGTGGCGCTCGGCTGTGTGCTCGGCTTCCCGCTGCTGACCACGCTGGCGCTGCAGACCTCCTCCACCGCGCACACCGCCGTGGTGGTCGGCCTGCTGCCGCTGGCCACGGCCACCGTGGCGGCGCTGCGCTCGCGCACCCGGCTCTCCCGCACCTTCTGGGGCGCGGCCCTGGGCGGCGCGGCGGTGGTGCTGGCGTTCACCCTCCAGCAGAGCGGTGGCGCGTTCAGCCTGGCGGACCTGTACCTGGCCGGGGCGCTGCTGGTCTGCGCGATCGGCTACGCGGAGGGCGGCCGGCTGGCCAAGGAGATGCCGGGCTGGCAGGTGATCGGCTGGGGCGTGGTGGCGGCCGCCCCGCTGACGGCCGTGGTCACCGTGCTCGCCCTGCCGGCCGAACCGGTCCACCTGACGCTCCGTGCGCTGACCGGGCTGGCGTACGTCGCCGCGGTCTCGCAGTTCGGCGGCTTCGTGCTCTGGTACCGGGGCATGGCCCAGATCGGCATCCCCCGGGCGAGCCAACTCCAGCTCGCCCAGCCCCTGTTGACCCTGTTCTGGGCCGTCCTGCTGCTCTCCGAGCCGCTCCCGCTGGCCGCCCCGCTCACCGCGGTGGGCGTGCTGGCCTGCATCGCGATCACCCAGCGGGCGCGCACGAAGGGGTAGTTGGGGGCCGGAGAGCACCCTCGCGGGGGTGGGGTGACGCAGGGCAGGACGGGCCGCCGGTGAGGGCGGGCCCGTCCTGAGCGGGTGTCAGGTGCGGCGGGGCGTCAGTTGATGCCGGCCGCGGCGCAGGCCGCCGCGTGCTCCGGGTCGCAGATGTCCTCGCGCTTGTAGAGGCCGCCCGCGACGACGGTCTCGGCGATCTTCGCCTTGGTGACCACGACCGGGGTGAGCAGCATCGAGGGGATCTGCTCGCCGCCGCTCTCGGTCACCGAGCTGGCCACGCCGGTGATGTCGATGCCGTTGAGCAGGTAGACCGCGATGGAGGCGGCGGTGTCGGCCTCCGGCTTGTACGGCTTGTAGATGGTGTAGGTCTGCTCGCCCGTCAGCAGGCGGCGGATCGCCTCGACCGAGGCGTCCTGGCCGCCGACCGGCACGTTCTTCACACCGGCCGCCTTGAGCTGCGCGATGATCGCGGTGGCCATGCCGTCGTTGGCGGAGTAGACGGCCTGGAAGCCGTCCTTGCCGAGCGAGGTGATCGCCTCGGTGGTCTTCTGGGCGGCCACCTCCGGCTTCCACTCGCCGGACTGCTCGTAGCCGATCTTCTTGACCTTGGCGTCCAGCACCTTGTGCGCCCCGGCCTTGAAGCTCGCGGCGTTCGGGTCGGTCTCGGAGCCGTTGATCATCACCACCGTGGCCTGCGCGGCCCTCGGCCCGAGCGCGTCCACCAGGGCCTGGCCCTGGAGCTCGCCGGTCCGGGTGTTGTCGAAGGAGACGTAGGCGGAGACCTTGCCGGCCGCCAGCCGGTCGTACGCGACCACCTTGACGCCGCGCTTGGCGGCCTCGGCCACCCACGGGCCGGTGCCCTGGGCGTTCACCGGGTCGAGCAGCACCACCTTGACACCCTTGGCCAGCAGCGCGTCGAACTGCTGCTTCTGCACCGTCTCGTCGCCGTCCGCGTTGGCGTAGTCCACCACGCACTTGGTGCACAGGCCCGCGATCGCCGACTCGATGAGCGGCTTGTCGAAGGCCTCGTACCGGGTGGACGAGGAGCGCTCGGGCAGCAGCAGGCCGATGGTCTTGTTGCCGGCCGAGCCGGCCCCCTTGCCGTCCTGGCCGCAGGCGGCCAGCGTCAGCGCCGTCGACAGCGCGATCATGCCGACGAGAGTGCGACGCAGTGGTGCGTTCATGGTGGGTGGTGCCTCCCTGACTGCCTGCCGCAGCGTCGCGGCAGTGCGGAGGGAGTCAAGCCTTTAAGCCGACTTGCCGTCAATAATTAAACCCTACGAAACGGTGTGCTGCGCCAATCGTTATGGACTCGAAGGCAGTCGCCCGATTGGTCGGTATATGCCAAGGGCCCGCCTTCACCTTGAGAAGGTGGGCGGGCCCGGGGCGGGCTGACAGGACGTCAGCGTTCGGTGCGCACCACCAGCACGACGGCGGCCACCACGATCGCGCCGCCCAGCACGACGGGCAGGGTGAGCGGCTCGGCCAGGACCAGCCAGCCGAGCAGCACGGCCACCACCGGGTTGACGTAGGCGTAGGTGGCGACCAGCGGCAGTGGGGCGGCCTGGAGCAGCCAGGCGTAGGCGGTGAAGGCGACGACCGAGCCGAACACGACCAGGAAGGCCAGGCCCAGCCAGGAGGCGGTGGAGACCTCGGCCGGGTGGAAGCGCTGCGGCTCGCCCTTGACCAGCGAGACCGCCAGGCAGCCGAGACCGCCAGCGATCATCTCGTAGGCGCTGGTGGCGAAGACGTCGGCCGGCATGGTGAGGCGCTTGGCGAGGAACGAACCGCCGGCCCAGGAGAGCGTGGCCAGCAGGATCAGCGCCACGCCCAGCGGCTTCACGTCGCCGCTCAGTCCGGAGCTGGAGAGCACCGCCAGGCCGGCCAGGCCGAGCAGCACGCCGGCGACGGTGGTCCAGGCCGGGCGGTGCCCGGAGACCCACCGGGCCAGCACCAGCCAGAGCGGCACCACGGCGATGATCAGCGCCGTCAGCCCGGAGGGCACGTCCCGCTCGGCCAGCACCACCATGCCGTTGCCGCCGAGCAGCAGCATCAGGCCGACCAGGGCGGCGGAGCCCAGCTGACGGGGCGTCACGCGGAGCGCGGCCGTGCCGCTCCTCGCCGCCACCAGGGCGAGCAGCAGCAGGCCGGCGGGTATGAAGCGCGCGGTCGCGGAGAGGAACGGGGGCATGGTCTCGACCACCACCCGGATGGCCAGGTAGGTCGAGCCCCAGACCACGTAGACCACCGCGAGGGCGGCCCAGACGGCGGGGGTGATGGTGCGCAGGGGGGAGACGGCGTCGAGAGGGGCGGGGGACGTTCTGGCGGAGTGCGCGGATTGCTGGGGCGCGGCGGTCATGAGCCTCTCCTGGATTTGGTGCTGTCGGCCGACATGGCACCACACCCCGTGCCACCTGCGCGAGTTCGTTTGCTGCCAACCTCGGACGAGTTGCTGCCAGCCCGCCCACCGGGCGGTCGGGTGCGCCGAGTGGCTGACGCCGTCGGTGGGGCTGGGCGCGGGGGCGGGGCCCGAGTGGTAGTCATGGGACCGGTCCGGCGGGAGGAGGGCGGGGTGGAGTGGGTCGCGGCACCCGAGTACTGGCTCGGGCGGCTGGCCTTCCAACGGCTGGTCGCCGCCGTATACCTGCTCGGGTTCGTGGCCGCCGCACGGCAGTTCCGCGCGCTGATCGGCGAGCACGGCATGCTCCCGGTGCCGCGCTTCACCGCCAGGACCGGCTGGCGCCGGGCACCCAGCCTGTTCCAGTTCCACTACTCGGACCGGGCGTTCGCCCTCGCCGCCCGGACCGGCGCCGTCCTCGCCGCCGCCGTACTGGCCGGCGCCGCCGACCACCTCCCGCTCGGGGCCGCGCTGCTGCTCTGGGCGGTGCTCTGGCTGCTCTACCTCTCGATCGTCAACGTCGGGCAGGCCTGGTACTCCTTCGGCTGGGAGTCCCTGCTGCTGGAGGCCGGCGTGCTCGCCGCCTTCCTCGGCAACGACCGCGTGGCCCCTCCGCTCCCGGTGCTGCTGCTGGCCCGCTGGCTGCTGTTCCGGGTCGAGTTCGGCGCCGGGCTGATCAAACTGCGCGGGGACAGCTGCTGGCGCGACCTCACCTGCCTGCGCTACCACCACGAGACCCAGCCGATGCCGGGCCCGCTCAGCTGGTTCTTCCACCACCTGCCCGCGCCGCTGCACCGGGTCGAGGCCGCCGCCAACCACCTCGTGCAACTCGCCGTCCCGGTCGGCCTGTTCCTGCCCCAGCCGGTGGCCGGGGTCTGCGCCGCACTGATCGTCGTCACCCAGCTCTGGCTGGTGCTCTCCGGCAACTTCGCCTGGCTCAACTGGCTCACCATCGCCATCGCCTGCACCGCCGTCCCGGCCACGCCGCACCCCCGGCCCGCCGGCCCGGACTGGTGGTTGGGCCTGGTCGCCGCGTACACCCTGCTGGTCCTGGTGCTGAGTTACCGCCCCGCCCGCAACCTGCTCTCGCACCGTCAGGTGATGAACCGTTCGTTCGACCGGCTCCACCTGGTGAACGCCTACGGGGCGTTCGGCTCCGTCAACCGGATCCGCTTCGAGGTGGTGGTCGAGGGAACGGACCAGCTCCTGCCCGGGCCGGGGACGGCCTGGCGGGAGTACGGCTTCCACGGCAAGCCCGGCGACCCGCGGCGGATGCCGCGTCAGTTCGCGCCCTACCACCTGCGGCTGGACTGGCTGATGTGGTTCGCCGGGATCTCCCCGGCGTACGCCCGGCCCTGGTTCACCCCCTTCGTGCACCGCCTGCTGGCCGCCGACCGGGACACCCTGCGGCTTCTCCGGCACGACCCCTTCGCGGGCGCGCCCCCGGCGTACGTCCGTGCCCGGCTGTACCGTTACCGCTTCACCGACCCGCGGACCCTGCGCGACACCGGGGCCTGGTGGGAGCGCACCCTGGTCCGCGAGTACCTCCCTCCGGTCGCCCTCGCGGACTTCCCTCCGGTGCGCGGCGATCCGCACTGAACCCGCACGACTTCCGCGCGTCTCCAGTACCTCGCCCGCCGCGCCACAACGCCAAGGGCCGGGTTGCGTGCGGGGCTCGAACGCCCACCCGTATCCTGGCGTCCACACCGGACGCCCGCACCCTCGTCCGTGCCGGCGGAGACCGCCGCCGCCACCGCCCTGTCCGCCCAGCCACGAACCGGAACTCCACACATGACCGTGAACTTCCTGAACGACGCCGACCACCCGGCGGTGGACACCTCCCCCTCCGCGACCGCCGCGCCCTCCGGCGAGGCCCGCGAGGACCTCGGCCGCTACGCCGAGCTCGGTGGCCTCTCGCTCGCCGCCGACACCAACCCCTGGGTCTCGGCCGCGGAGACCGTCCGCACCCCCGAGGACGCCCGCGCGGGCTCCACCGCGCTGGCCGAACTGCGCAGCCACGACCTGCTCGCCACCCGGGACGCCCTGGCCGAGCTGCTCGGCTCCGCGGCCACCCCCGCCAACCTGGCCGAGCTGGCCAGGCTCACCGCCATCCTCCAGAGCGCGCACGGCACTTCGGCCACGCTGCGCCCCGAGGTCTACGACACCGACCTGGACGCGCTCGCCGCCGCGCTGGCCCCCTGGCGGCAGCGCGGCGAGCAGAGCGTCAAGCTCGGCTGGGGCCGCCGGCGCGCGCTCCGCGCCCAGGCCAAGAAGCTCGCCGTGGACGGCCGCGCCCGCCGGGCCGACCTGCTCGACGCCGTCCGGTCCGCCGCCGCCACCCAGGACGAGTGGGCCGCCGCCGGAGCCGTCGGCCGCCCGGCCCCGGTCGCCGACCCGGCCCGGCTGACCACCCTCACCCAGACCGTCGAGGAGCTCGGCCAGGCCGCCCGGGCGCTCGGCGCCCTGCTCCCCGACTACGCGCTGGACGCCCTCCCGCTGGGCGAACTCGCCGACCTGGTCGACCGCTTGGCCGCCGACGAGGGCACCCTCTACCGGCTGCCCGCGCTCCGTGCCCTGCGCGCCGCGCTGCTCGCGGCCGAGCCGGAACTGGTCGACCTGCTGGGCGAGCTGGCGGACCGTCAGGCCGACCGGGACGCGGCGCTCGCGGCGTACGACCGGCTGCACGGCACGGCGACCGAGGCGGAGGCCATCCAGGTCCTCGCTGCCGGGCCCCGCGAGGCGGAGCCGGAGGTCGAGCCCGTCGCCGAGGTCGAGCCTGAGGTCGAGCCCGTCGCCGAGGTGGAGCCTGAGGTCGAGCCCGTCGCCGAGGTCGAGCCTGAGGTCGAGCCCGTCGCCGAGGTCGAGCCCGAGGTCGTTGCGGAGGTCGAACTCGAGCCCGTGGCCGAGGAGCTGACGGAGGTCGAGCCCGAGGTCGAGGTCGAGCCTGCTGCGGAGCCGGTCGTCGCCGAGGTCGAGCCCGTCGCCGAGGAGCTGACGGAGGTCGAGCCCGAGGTCGAGCCGGAGCCCGTCGTGGCCGAGCCCGTCGCCCCCGCGAAGAAGGTGCGGCGTCCGAAGAAGCCCGAGGTCACCGCCGGCCGCGCCGTGACCGCCTACGAGCCGGCCGAACTGGTCGCCCTGGTGCGGTGGTTGGACAGCGACGGCACCGACCGCACGGAGGACGAGCTGCTCCGCGCCGCCGTCAAGGAGCTCGGCTTCTCCCGGGTCGGGCCGCGCCTGAAGGAGGCGCTGGCCCCGGCCGTCGCCGAGGCCCGCTCCTGACCCGAGGTCACGTACGCTGAACCCCCTGGACCCTGTCGGGTCCAGGGGGTTCCTGGCGTTCAGCGGCCGTTGCGGGTCTGCCAGACCTCGCTCTCGACGTAGTGGTTGTCGTACTGCTCGCCCGACTCGCGGATCTCCTGCCAGCTGGCCTCGCCCTTGTTGACCCGGTCCAGCAGGCGGTAGTAGTCGAAGCGGTCCATGCCCGGGGTGAAGAAGACCAGCACGTCGGCGGTGGAGCCGGCCGCGGGGGCGAAGGCGTGCTTGGTGCCGGGCGGCACGGCGAGGAAGTCGCCCTGGCGGAGGGTCTCGACGCGGTCGTCGAGCAGGACGTCCAGCTCGCCCTCCAGGCCGAAGAAGAACTCGGTGGCCCGGGTGTGGAAGTGCGGCGGGGCGCCGGTCGCGCCCTTCTCGAAGGTGGCCCGGTTGCTGGTCACCTTGCCTCCGGTGGTGGCCGAGTCGGCGAACAGGGTGATCAGGCTGCCGGGCGCGTCGGTCAGCGCCTCGGCGGCGGCGGCGCGGACCAGGACGACCTCGTGGTTCTCGGACATGTGGGCTCCCCCTCGGGTGGTTCTCGCTTGCTTCGATGATCAGCTTACGGGGGAACCGGCCCAGGCCTCTGGTCCATTCGATCATCAAATCCCTTGGGCCACTTGTGAGCTGATCAGGCGTCAGCGGCCTCCCCGCCCGGGGCCACGGCGCCCAGGAAGGTGATGGTCCGGCTCTGGGTGAAGCCGAGGGCCTTGTAGAGGCGGATCGCGCTGACGTTGTCGTCGGCCGCGTGAAGGAACGGGACCTCGTCCCGCTCGCGGATGCCGGCCGCGACGGCGCGGACCAGGCGGGCCGCCAGGCCCTGGCCGCGGTGGGTGGGGGCGGTGCAGACGGCACTGATCTCGGTGTGGCCGACCGGGTGCATCCGCTCGCCCGCCATCGCGATCAGGACGCCGTCCTGACGGATGCCCAGGTAGCGGCCCAGGGCGATGGTGCGGGCCTCGAACGGGCCGGGGCGGGTCTCCGCCACCAGGGCGAGCATCTCCGGGACGTCCTCGGGGCCCAGCTCCACCGCCTCCGGGTCGTGGGCGTGCGCCAGCCCGTCGCCGACCAGCTGGACGCCGTCGAGCGAGAAGGTCACCTGCCAGCCGGCGGGCGGGACGATCCCGTTCCCGGCCAGCAGGGCGAAGCCGCCCGGGCCGGTGAGCCCGGCCAGGTCGGCCCAGTCCGCCGCCGTCGGGTCGTCCGGGAGAGCGTGGAAGGGGGAGACGTCGGCCGGGTAGCGGGCGGCCCGGCCGCGCCGCTCGGCGAGCCCGGCGTGCGGGCCGAAGAGCGCGGAGTGGGCCGGGTTGGCCAGGGGGTCGGTGTGCGGCATCGCTGGTCCGTTCTCGTGGTCCTGGGCAGGTCGTCCTGGGCGGTGGCGTGGGCGGAGGCCTGGGCCGGCAAAGGGCGAGGGGCCCCACGGCGCAGCCGCGGGGCCCCTCGTTCACGCTCTTCTGACGGTGCGTCAGCCCAGCTGGGCCAGCGCCTCGTTGAAGGTGGCGGACGGACGCATCACGGCCGCGGCCAGCGCGGGCGACGGCTGGTAGTAGCCGCCGATCTCGACCGGCGAGCCCTGCACCGCGATCAGCTCGGCCACAATGGCCTCCTCCTGCTCCGCCAGGGTCTTGGCGAGGCCGGTGAAGGCGGCGGCGAGCTCGGCGTCCTCGGTCTGCTGCGCCAGCTCCTGGGCCCAGTACAGGCCGAGGTAGAAGTGGCTGCCGCGGTTGTCGATGCCACCGAGGCGGCGGCTCGGCGACTTGTCCTCGTTGAGGAAGGTGCCGGTGGCGCGGTCCAGGGTGTCCGCGAGGACCTGGGCGCGGGCGTTGCCGGTGGTCTGGGCCAGGTGCTCGAAGCTGGCGGCCAGCGCGAAGAACTCGCCCAGGCTGTCCCAGCGCAGGTAGTTCTCCTTGACCAGCTGCTGGACGTGCTTCGGGGCGGAGCCGCCGGCGCCGGTCTCGAACAGGCCGCCGCCGTTCATCAGCGGGACGACCGAGAGCATCTTGGCGCTGGTGCCCAGCTCCAGGATCGGGAACAGGTCGGTCAGGTAGTCGCGCAGCACGTTGCCGGTGACCGAGATGGTGTCCTCGCCGCGGCGGATGCGCTCCAGCGAGTAGGCGGTGGCCTTGACCGGGGAGAGGATCTCGATGGTCAGGCCCTCGGTGTCGTGCTGCGGCAGGTACTCGTTGACCTTGCCGATCAGCACCGCGTCGTGGGCGCGGGTCTCGTCCAGCCAGAAGACGGCCGGGGAGCCGGTGGCGCGGGCGCGGTTGACGGCCAGCTTGACCCAGTCCTGGATCGGGGCGTCCTTGGTCTGGCAGGCGCGGAAGATGTCGCCGGCCTCGACGGCCTGCTCCAGCACCACGTCGCCCGAGGCGTCCACCAGGCGGACGGTGCCGGCGGCGGCGATCTCGAAGGTCTTGTCGTGGCTGCCGTACTCCTCGGCGGCCTGGGCCATCAGGCCGACGTTCGGGACCGAGCCCATGGTGGCCGGGTCGAAGGCGCCGTGGGCGCGGCAGTCGTCGATGACGACCTGGTAGACACCGGCGTAGGAGCTGTCCGGCAGGACGGCGAGGGTGTCGGCCTCCTGGCCGTCCGGGCCCCACATGTGGCCGGAGGTACGGATCATGGCCGGCATCGAGGCGTCGACGATGACGTCGGACGGCACGTGCAGGTTGGTGATGCCCTTGTCGGAGTCGACCATCGCCAGGGCCGGGCCGTCGGCCAGCTCGGCGTCGAACGAGGCCTTGACCTCGGCGCCGTTGGCGAGCTTGTCCAGGCCGTCGAGGATGCCGCCGAGGCCGTTGTTCGGGTTCAGACCGGCCGCGGCCAGGTCGGCGCCGTACTTGGCGAAGGTCTGCGGGAAGAAGGCGCGGACCACGTGGCCGAAGACGATCGGGTCGGAGACCTTCATCATGGTGGCCTTGAGGTGCACCGAGAACAGCACGCCCTGGGCCTTGGCCTCGGCGATCTGGGCGGCCAGGAACTCGCGCAGCGCGGCGGCGCGCATGACCGAGGCGTCGACGACCTCGCCGGCCTGGACCGGGACGGACTCGCGCAGCACGGTGGTGGTGCCGTCGGCGGCGAGCAGCTCGATCCTGAGCGAGCCGGCCTCGGTGATCACGGCCGACTTCTCGGTGGAGCGGAAGTCGTTGACGCCCATGGTGGCGACGTTGGTCTTGGACTCCGGGGTCCAGGCGCCCATGCGGTGCGGGTGGGCCTTGGCGTAGTTCTTCACCGAGGCGGGGGCGCGCCGGTCGGAGTTGCCCTCGCGCAGGACCGGGTTGACGGCCGAGCCCTTGATCTTGTCGTAGCGGGCGCGGACGTCGCGCTCCTCGTCGGTCTGCGGCTCGTCCGGGTAGTCCGGCAGCGCGTAGCCCTGGGCCTGCAGCTCGGCGACGGCCGCCTTGAGCTGCGGGATCGAGGCCGAGACGTTCGGCAGCTTGATGATGTTGGCCTGCGGGGTCTTGGCGAGCTCGCCGAGCTCCGCGAGGGCGTCGCCGATGCGCTGGCCCTCCTCGAGACGCTCCGGGAAGGCGGCGATGAGGCGGCCGGCCAGGGAGATGTCACGAGTCTCCACCCGCACGCCCGCGGTCGAGGCGTACGCCTGGACGATCGGGAGGAACGAGTACGTCGCCAGGGCGGGCGCCTCGTCGGTGTGGGTGTAGATGATGGTCGAGTCAGTCATCGGTACTCCGCTTCACGGCTACAACGTCTCGACATCAAGATATCCCGTGACAGCTCCATTCTGGCAACCAACCCCGCCCAGACTTCTCCCAGTCGGCGGAAGCGGCCTGCGGCGGGGCGGCGCCCGGCCGGGGTTTCAGTCGCGGCGGAAGGCGGTGAAGGCGGCCGCCAGGTCGTCCGGGGAGCCGAAGACCTCCAGCTGGTCGGGGGTACGGCGCTGCCAGAGGAAGAGGAGCAGCTGGGAGGCGGAGCCGCGGACGGCGACGGCGCCCTTGGCGTGTTCGGTGAGCAGCTGCCAGGTGCCGTCCTCGGCGACCCGCAGGGTCCACTCGCCGGGGCCGTCGGTGGCGTGCAGGTGGAGGCCGTCGGCGGGGAAGCCGGCCGGCGGGGTCTCGTGGCGGCAGACCGAGAGGAACTCCTCGATGCCGTCCGCCGCCAGCTCCCGCTCGATCGGCTCGTCGCGGCCGAGGGCGTTCAGCGCGTCCCAGGCGTGCACCGCCGTCTCCTGCGCCATCCGGCGCTGGACGAACCCGGCGTCCTTCCGGGTGGACCAGGACCAGCGGGGCTCCGCCGGGTCGAGCACCTCGACGGCGGCGGCACAGGCCTCGGCACCGGCGGCCAGCCAGCCGGGCAGCTCGGCGTCGTCCTCGGGGGCGTCGTCCGCGCCGGTCCAGGTGCTCGGGTCGGCGAGGGTGCCGTCGGCGATCCGGGTCCAGAAGCGGTGCACGGTCCCGGTGTGGAACAGCAGGTCACCGAGGGTCCAGTCGGGGCAGCTGGGCACCCGGGTGGTGAGGTCGGCGCCGGTGGTGGCGGTGGCCATCAGCTCGGCGTGGCGGCGGAGGGCGGACACGTAGTCAGATCGGTTCACACTTCCGGACCTTAGCCAGGCTGGTGGGCGGCGGCGAGGGGGTTTCAGACCTGCCGGAAGGCGGCGAGCGCGGCGGCCGGGTCGCCGGTGGTGGTGACGGTGTGCAGGGGGAGGCGGCGCCAGAGCACCAGGAGGAGGTCGGAGGCCGGGCCGCGTAGGGTGGTGGCGCTGTCGGCAGGTTCGTTCCGCCTCAACTGCCAGGAGCCGTCGGACGGTTGGAGCAGCCAGCGGTCGGGGGCGTCGCTGGGGGCCAGGTACAGGCCGGGGTGGCCGGGTGGGGGTTCGGGGAAGCGGAAGTGGGTGAGGTAGTCGTCCAGGCCGTCCAGGGCGAGGGTGTGGTCGATCGGCTCGGTGTGGCCGGCGGCGTTGTCGGCGTCCCAGCGGTGCATCCCGACCTCCTGGGCGCAGCGGCGCTGGACGAAGCCGACGTCACGCTGCTCGGCCCAGGTCCAGCACGGCCGCCGGGGGTCGGCGGCCTCCAGGGTGGCGGCGGTCGACTCGGTCAACCCGGCCACCCAGCCCGGGAGTTCGCCGGCCGCGGGCCGGGCCGGCAGTCGGTGGTCGTCGGGAGAGGTGGTCCGGCCGTCGGTGATCCTGGCCCAGAAGTCCAGCACCACCCCGGTGTGCCAGAGCAGTTCCGCACCGTCCCACTCGGGACAGCTCGGCACGGTCCGGTCCAGCACCCGCCCGCCCGCCCCGGCCAGCCGCGCGCCGTCCCGGCGCAGCGCCGCCACGTAGTCGCTTCGCTCCACGCTCGGTGAGCCTAGTGGTGCCGTCAGGCCGAGCGGGGGAGGCGCGGGGCGCGGGAGCCGGCGATGTTGCGTATACGGCGGGTCCGGCCGCCCTCGGCGAGTGCCGCCAGCGCGGTGGGGGAGGCGCTGGTCTCCGCGAGGCGCAGCTGGAGCCAGGTGGAGGAGGTGAGCAACTGTTCGGCGGACCAGGGCTCGTCCAGGGTGACGTCGCGCAGCAGGGCCCACTCGGCGAGGCGGCGGGCGGAGAAGTCGTCGACCGCGACGGGGCCGGTCATCTCCTGCCGCCAGGCCGGGAAGTGCGGGTCGGTCAGCAGGGCGGCGGCCCGGAGGTCGAGGTACTCGCAGACGGCACTGTTGGCCATGGACCGGTCGGAGTCGGAGAGCACCCGGCCGACCAGGGCGGCCGCCTCCGCCGGGGCGACCGCGGCGAAGAGCCGCCGGTAGTGGGCGAAACGGACGTGCTCGTCCGGGTCCTGAGCGGGATCGTCGGTGCCGGTCATGGGGGGTGAGCGTACGTGACCGCGCACCGCCTCGCTCTTGACGGGGCACGGGTCCCGGATCGGATGGGCTTCCGGTCACCGGCTCGACCGCCGGTGGGCGGTAGCGTGGTGCCGGGCCGAGCATCCGGAGGAGACGATGAATCCCGAGCACCTTGCCTTGATCGAGGAGTTCAGACGGTCCGCCCCGTCGAACTTCAAGATCGAGTTCTCCGGCGACACGGTCATCATGCAGGCCTCGCCCTCGGCCATCCATGAGCGCAACCTCGCCGTGGTGCGGCGGCAGTTCGAGGCGCACGCGCCGCTCGGGTACCTGCCCACCGGGAACATGGACCTGGCCTCGCCGGAGGTGGCCAAGCAGCGCAACCCGGATCTCACGTACCTCCCCGAGGGGGCGATGGAGAGCACCGAGAACAAGGTCCCCGCCGAACTCGCCCTGATCGCGGTCGAGATCGTCTCGCCCTCGAACCCGGAGAACGACTGGGTCGGCAAGCTCCGGGACTACCCGCTGATGGGCATTCCGCTCTACCTGCTGGTCGACGCCACGAAGAAGACCGTGACGCTCTTCCGGGAGTCCGAGGCCGGGCGGTACCGGATGCGGGAGGATGCGGACTTCGGGGAGGGGGTGCACATCCCCGAGCCGTTCGGGTTCGTGCTGGACACCTCGGTACTGATGCCCTATTGAGAGCGCGTCATGGCAGGTTTGTAGGCTGCGATCATGCGTGATTTCGTGGCGGGGTTGGGGTATCTGGTCAAGGGCCAGAAGTGGGTGGCGCGGCACGGGCGGTGGTGGGGGTTCGGGATGATCCCGGCGCTGATCGCCCTGGTGGGGTACGTGGCGGCGCTGGTGGTGCTGGTGGTGTACGCGGAGGACGTGGCCGCTTGGTCGACGCCGTTCGCGGACGGGTGGGGGTCGCCGTGGCAGGGGCTGGTGCGCGGGGCCGTGGAGGTGGCGGTGCTCGGGGGCGGGTTCGCGCTGTCGGTGGTGACGTTCACGGCGGTGACGCTGCTGATCGGGCAGCCGTTCTACGAGTCGCTGTGCGAGAAGGTGGACGAGACCGAGGGCGGGGCGCCGGCAGGTCAGGGGCTTTCGCTGTGGCGGGAGTTGGTGGTCTCGGCGCGGGACAGCCTGTACGTGCTGCTGCGGGTGCTGGGCTTCGGGGTGGTGCTGTTCCTCGCGGGGTTCGTCCCGGTGGTGGGGCAGACGGTGGTGCCGGTGCTGGGGATCCTGGTCTCGGGGTACTTCATGACGGCCGAGCTCTCGGCGGTGGCGCTGCAGCGGCGGGGGATCGACCAGCCCGAGCGGCTGCGGCTGCTCCGTGGCCGGCTCGGGCTGGCGCTGGGCTTCGGGGCGCCGCTGATGGTGCTCTTCCTGGTGCCGTTCGTGACGGTGCCGGCGATGCCGGGCGCGGTGGCCGGCGCGACCCTGCTGGCCAGGGACCTGGCTCCGGTCGAGGAGGCGGAGGAGGATCCGGAAGAGGATGACGAGTAGTTAAATCGGACAAACCCAGCGGAATTTGACATTCCGCCAGAAGCTGCACGATAACTGCCCGCATGAGGGCAACGGCGGACACCGGTCAGCTTCAGCACACCCCCGGCGGGATCGATCTCGCCGACCCGGAGTTCTGGCGGCTCCCGCTGCCCGAACGGGCCGCCGCCTTCGCCCGGCTGCGCGTTCTGGAGGGCCCGCTCCACTTCACCGACCTGCGCACCGGCCGCGGCTTCCACGCCCTGGTCCGGCACGCCGACGTGGTCGCCGCCAGCCGTACGCCGGAGGTCTTCGTCAGCGGTCCCGGCGTCACCACCCCCGAACCGGCCCGCTGGGTGCGGACGGTGTTCGGCGACTCGATGGTGAACCTGGACGACCCGCGCCACGCGGACCTGCGGCGGATCGTCTCCCGGGCCTTCACGCCACGGCTGGTCTCCCGGGTCGAGGAGGACATCCGTTCGGTGGCACGGGAGTTGGTGGACAGCGTGGCGGCCGAACGGCCCGCCGACTTCGTCGGCGCGGTGGCCGCCCAGCTCCCCTATCGGGTGATCTGCAACATGATGGGGGTGCCGGAGCAGCAGCGGAACCGCATCCTCGCCATGGTCAACGACGCCTCCGAGCACACCGGCGTGGCCCGCAGCCGGCTGCGGGTGCCGGGCCGCGGGCTGATGGCGCTGGCCCGGATGCAGGGCATCATCGCCGCGCTCGGCCGGGAGCGCCGCCGCCGCCCCACCGGGGACCTGATCTCCGCCCTGGTCACCGCCGACGTGGACGGACGGCGCCTCAACTCCCGTGAGCTGGGCGCCTTCTTCTCCCTCCTGCTGGTCGCCGGGGTGGAGACCACCCGCAACGCGCTGGCCCACGGGCTGCACCTGCTCTCCACCCACCCCGGGCAGCGCGAGCTGCTGATGACCGACCTGGACGGGCGGCTCGGCGGCGCGGTCGAGGAGATGGTCCGGCACTCCACCCCGATCATCCAGTTCCGCCGCACCGTGGCCGTGGACCACGAGCTGAACGGCGCCCGGTTCGCCGCCGGGGACAAGGTGGTGCTGTTCTTCGGCTCGGCCAACCGGGACGAGGCGGTCTTCGCCGACCCGGACGCCTTCGACATCACCCGCTCGCCCAACCCGCACCTGGGCTTCGGCGGCGGCGGTCCGCACTTCTGCCTCGGCGCCTACCTGGCCCGGCAGGAGATGAAGGTGCTCTTCCGCGAGCTGCTCACCCGCCTGCCCGCGATCCGCTCGGTCGGCGAACCGGTCCTGGTGCACTCCAACTTCGACAACCGGGTCAAGTCGCTGCGGCTCGCGTACTGAGCCGCGCCCCGAGACCCGGCAAGCGGCGGGACGTACGGTTCGGCGGGGCGGATTGTCCGTTCCGGCGGGCTGTCCGCACCGGCCGGCGGCCCTAGCGTTCCGGCCCATGGACGAGTGGCTGATACACGACTACCGCGAGGACGACCTGGCGGCCGTGGTGCACCTGATCGACACCACCGCGGGCCTGGGCCAGGAGTCGGTCTTCTCGCTGGCCGAGTGCATCTCGGCGCTGACCGACCGTCAGCCCGCCGTGGTGGCGGTCCGCCGGGGCGAGCCGATCGGGGCGGCGCTGGCCCACCTGGCGGGGGACCGGGCCTGGGTGATGCGGATCGCCATCGCCCCCGGCTGGCGCGGCCGGGGCCTGGCCAGCGCGCTGCTGCGGGAGCTGGAGCGGCGGCTGCTGGAGCGCCGGGTCCGCCGGATCGCCTACGTGCTCCCCGAGGAGGAGCAGCTCGGCGAGGGCCTGCGCAACGCCGGCTACACCCGTCGCCCGGCGGTCGCGTACTTCGAGAAGGACGAGCCGCAGGCCGGCCCGGGCGGCGGGCTGCTGGACGAGCTGGGCGGGCGGCTGCTGCCGGGCGACCTCTGGGAGCGGGTGGCCGGGATGGGCACCGAGAAGGACCTGATCGAGCGTCGGGTGGTGCAGCCGCTGGCCGAACCGGAGCGGGCCGCCCGGCACGGGGTGCGGCCGCCGCGGGCGATCGCGCTGTTCGGCCCGCCCGGCACCGGCAAGACCACCTTCGCCCGGGCGGTGGCCTCCCGCCTCGGCTGGCCCTTCGTCGAACTGCTGCCCTCCCGGCTGGCCGACGGGGGCAACCTGGCCGCCGCGCTGCGCACCGCCTTCGGGCGGATCGCCGAGCTGGAGCGGGTGCTGGTCTTCGTCGACGAGGTGGAGGAGATCGCGCCGGTCCGGGGCGAGGCGGTGGACTCCGCGCTGCACGGGGTCACCAACGAACTGCTGAAGCTGATCCCGGGCTTCCGCGAGGGGGAGGAGCGGCTGCTGGTCTGCGCCACCAACTCGATCCGCTCGATCGACCCGGCCTTCCTGCGCCACGGCCGGTTCGACTACCTGATCCCGATCGGCACGCCGGACCCGGAGGCCCGGCACGCCATCTGGTCCCGCTACACGGCCGGTCGGGACGGCGTCGACCTGGACCTCCTGGTCGAGCGCAGCGCCCTCTTCACCCCGGCCGACATCGAGCACGCCGCCCGGGCGGCGGCCCAGGCGGCGTTCGAACGGGACACCGGCGAGGACCCCTCGGCGACGGCCGGCGCCACCACCGCCGACTACCTCGCGGCCGTCGCCCAGTGCCGCCCGACCGTCACACCGGAGCTGGTCGCAGACTTCGAGGCGGACATCACCACCCACGCCCGGCTGTAGCGCTCACGCCGGGTGCGCGCCGACCGCGTCGCGGATCTGCTCGCCGAGGCCGCCGTCGCGGCGGGCGCAGTTGGCACAGCAGAAGAACTTGCCGGAGACCTCGACGCCGTGGCCGACGATCCGCACCTGGCAGTACTCGCAGCGCGGCGCCAGCTTCTCCATCGCGCACTCGAAGCTGTCGAAGGTGTAGGTGTCTCCGGTGATCGTCTTGATCTCGAAGGCCAGCCAGTAGTCGTTGCCGCAGGCCGCGCAGACCGCCATGGGGGTGCTCCGTCTCGGAGTGGGAGGACGCCCGGCCGGGCTCGGCCGCGCGCTTCCACTGTCGAACCGGCCCCCAGGGGCGGCAACCGCGTGCGGCCGAACGGACAGGTCGAACGGACAGGTCGAACGGACAATGGAGGGGACCGGAGGTGGTGGCGATGATCGTCCGGATCTGGGAGGCGCAGGTGGTCCCCCGCCGCAGGGACGAGTTCTGCACCAGGCTGACCGAGGAGGTGATCCCGGCGCTGGACGGGACCGACGGCTTCGAGGGGGCGGAGCTGATGAGGTCGGTCTCCGAGCTGGACCACCGGGTGCTGGTGGTGACCCGCTGGCGGGACGAGGCGGCGCTGCGGGCCTACGCGGGGACGATGTGGCGGATCAGACCGGTCTGGGCGGAGGGCGAGTTCGGCTTCCTGGAGCACCCGCCGTCCGTGTCGCACTTCGAACACCTCCCGCTGGCCGCCGAGTTGACGGCGCCTCGACCGTGAAACGCTAGTAGGGCTTGGTCAGGTCCGTATCGGTGTGGGTATGTCGCGGTGGCAGGTGGGGCAGGTGCCGGCCCAGGTCGCGAGGAGTAACTGCAGCTCGCGGACGACCTGATAGAGGCTCAGGCCGGTGCCGTTTCTTTTGGGGTCCGGGCCAGCCTCCGCAGGGTGCAGAAG